>JAQBWB010000025.1 GCA_027623355.1 Nanobdellota archaeon
TTAGCGGTACCAGCAATGTTTCATTGCTCAGTATGTCGGTTTTTAGATTAAGAAGCAAGGCTGAGCCTGAGCTAACCGAGGCATTGCCGGGAGGATTTCTATGGGGCCTTATGATTTCAAAATTGATTTTGTGATGAGTTAGAAATTGTTCTTTTTTCCGGTGGCGTCTCGATGATACTTTCCGAACTCGCTTACTTTTTTGAGTTGGTCTTGGTTTAAGACCGGTCCTTCAATACACATTCTCCATCCGGTTGGGTCTACACAACAAGATCCACAGATGCCGATGCCGCACTTCGTGTAGCGTTCTAGGGAAATTTCACATTCTTTTTGGTGTTCTTGTGCTAGATCATACACTGCCTTTTCCATCATTTCTGGACCTACGCAGTAAATTGTGTCTACTTCTTCTATGATTTCTTTTAGCGCATCGGTTACACGCCCTTGTTTTCCTTGAGTGCCGTCATCGGTTGTGATATGGATATTTACTCCGATGGTCTTCATTCTTTGTTCAAAGAGTAGTAGATCTTTCGTTCTCGCACCAATGACATAGTGGATGTTTTGTGGTTTCATTCCTTCCCAGACGGCAAGTTCAGCTAGGAAGGCCATCGGGCCTGCTCCGTATCCGCCACCTACTAATGCGATAGTATTTCCTTTCAGATTGAAATGAGTTCCTAGCGGTCCTCGTATTCCGATGGTGTCGCCTTCTTTGACTCCTTGTATTGCTTTTGAGAAGGGTCCTACACCGGAAATGGTGATGTAGAATTGTTTTCCATCATCAGCTGCTATGGACATAGGCTTTTCTCCTAATCCAGGAAGCCAGATCATGACGAATTGTCCGGGCTGTGAGTTTAAGGTGTGGTTGAAGAAGAATGACTTTGTTCCAGGATACTCCTCTTTTATTTTTTCTACTTTGAGCATGACTACTTCGGTCATTTTTTGTTCTCCTTGTGGGCTAGACCGATGATTTCTTTTATTGAGTTGTAGTTGTTTTCTTGCATGAATTCTTCTATCTCTTGGTTTATTTTGTCGAAGCAGTCTATCCCTCTTGTATAGATGGCTGTTCCTATTCCAACGGCTACTGCTCCTGCCATGAGTTGTTCGATTGCGTCGTTTCCTGTCATTACTCCACCGGTTCCTAGAATAGGGATGTTTACTGCTTTGTAGCATTCGTAGATTGCTTTCACGGCTACTGGTTTGATTGCTTGTCCCGATAATCCCCCTACTTTATTTGAGATGATGGGTTGCGCTGTTTTTGTGTCGATGACCATTCCGCCTACGGTGTTGATGCAGGTTATTGCATCTGCGCCGGCCTGTTCTACTGCTTTTGCTATCACCGTGATATTTGCTACATTGGGTGAAAGCTTGATGATGATCGGGATGTTGGTGTTTTCTTTTACGGCTCTTGTGACTTCTGCTGCTAGGTCGGGGTCGCAGCTAAAGGGTTTGCCGAACTCGTCCTCTACATTGGGGCAGGAGATGTTGACTTCTATTAAGTCTGGATTTGCACGAGAGACTTCTTTTGCAGAGTATCCGAATTCTTCTACGCTTGAGGCAAAGATGTTTGCGATGATGGGTTCTTTTGTTCTGGATTTTGCGTTTTTTAGTTCTTCAACAGCTATTTTTAGTCCAGGGTTTGATAATCCGACTGCGTTAAGCATGCTGTCGCCTTTGATCGCGTGGAGAATGGGTTCTTTGTGGCCTGTTCTTGGTTCTGGGCAGATGGATTTGATGATGACTGCTCCGGCACCGTTTTTTAGAGCGAAGAGAAGTGCGGATGCGGTTGTGTCGACAATTCCAGATGCTAGAACTAAAGGATTACGTAATCTTACTCCACATAAACTTGTTGACAGATTTATTTCCATGCGTCTTCAAGAATAATATGTATCAGTGGTTATTATATAAATGTTCTGTTAGTGTCTAAACAATCGTACATTCGTAAACACCATTGTGATATCATGTTCGTTACATGCATCGATGACTTCTTGGTCTCTTATTGATCCGCCGGGTTGTATGATAGCACGGATGCCTGCTTTGTGTGCTTCATCTACTCCATCTCTAAAGGGGAAGAAGGCGTCGCTTGAAAGAACGCCATTATTCGCTCGTTTATTCGCTTTTCTTTTTGCGATAATGGTGGAATCTACGCGTGACATCTGACCCACACCTAGGCCATAGGCAGTTTGGTCTTTACAGAAAATTACAGAGTTGGATTTAGTATGTTTATTTACTTTCCAGGCAAATTTAAGGTCTTCTAGCTCTTTTTTAGTTGGCTTTCTAGATGTTACAGGTTCTAGTTTGATGACATCGATATCTGGCCAGTTTCTGGTTTGGATTAATGTACCGCCCGTCACTTTTTTTAGATTGTATCCTAGATTTGATTTTTTTAATGGTCCTGTTTCAATGAGTCTGAGGTTTTTCTTATTTTCTTTTAGATATTCTAATGCAGCTTCATCGAATTCGGTTGCTATGAGGACTTCTACGAATTTCTTTTTTGTGGCTTTAGCAATGTCTAGCGTGCATTTTTTGTTGATTGCGATGATGCAGCCGTATGCACTCAATGGATCGACGTTGTAGGCGTCTTCAAATGCTTGTTTGATTGTTTTTCTTTCTGCAACTCCGCAGGGATTTGTGTGTTTCATGACTACACAGGCTGGATTTTTGAATTCTTTTACTAATTCGAGCGCTGCATCTGCATCTAGGATGTTGTTGTAGCTTAATTCTTTTGTACCGTGCATCACAGCATTTGCGATACAGGTTTCTTCTATGAATTCATCTCTGTAGAATGCTGCTCGTTGGTGGGGGTTTTCCCCATACCTTAAATCTTGAGCTTTTAGGAATGATAAATTGATGATGGTGGGAAATCTATTTTCGTCTTGTGCTGTTGAGAGATAATCTCCAATGAGGGCATCGTATCTTGCAGTGTGTTTGAATGCACGCGTTGCTAATTTTCTTCTGTAGTTTTCTTTGAAGGGTAGTTTTTCTTTAAGATGGTGAAGAATGCTGGCGTATTCGTTTGGATCGGTTGCTACGATGACTGCTCTATAGTTCTTTGCTGCTGATCTTATTAGTGTTGGACCGCCAATGTCGATATGCTCGATTGCTTGTTCGTGTTTTACGGTTTTTACGGAGATGGTTTCTTTGAACGGATAGAGATTGACTACTACTAGATCTATTAGCGTGATTCCATGCTTTTTTGATTGCGCAATGTGTTCTTTATTATCTCTTAGAGCAAGAATTCCTCCGTGGACTTTGGGATGAAGTGTTTTGATACGTCCATCCATCATTTCCGGGAAACCTGTGTAATCAGATACATCTTGTACGTTGATGTTATTTTCTCTTAGTAATTTAGCTGTTCCGCCTGAAGAAAGAATATCGATTTTTAGAGTAGCAAGCCCCTTCGCAAATTCTACGATGCCTTCCTTGTTGGAGACAGAGATAAGGGCTGTTTTCACCATTGATATCAATTTATGTGGTTTTGGTGTATTTAAATAGTTTTTGGAAAGGAGCGTAGCACATAAATAGGTTCACATTCTTCATTTGTTATGATTCGCAAGACGTTTTCTTTTTTGCCAGGTATTGAGGCTAAAACTCAGGCATCTTTGAATGCTCAAGGCATTAGCGATTGGCATGATTTTTTGAGTTCTTCTTCTGTTACGGGGATGAGCTCGAAGAGGAAGTCGTATTATGATAGACAATTGACTGAGGCAGGCAAGCAGCTGAAATATGGTAATGCCTCTTATTTTGCTTCATCACTTGCGAAAGATGATCACTGGCGGTTGTATGATCACTTTAAGGAGGAGGCTTGTTTTTTGGATATTGAGACGACGGGATTAAGTCATCAGGCATCGGTTACGGTCGTTGGGTTGTTTGATGGTTTTACTACTAAGTCTATGATTAAAGGTATTAATTTGGATATCGAGGGATTGAAGGAGGAGTTATCCAAATATAAGATGCTTGTTACGTTTAATGGTAGCGTGTTTGATGTTCCTTTTCTTGAAAGAAGGTTTCCTGGTTTAGTTCCTAACATTCCTCACATGGATTTACGGTTTGTTTGTAAGAAAGTAGGTTTGGTTGGAGGACTGAAGAACATCGAGGCTGAACTGGGTATTGGACGTCGCGATTTAGTTGAGGGGATGAGTGGAGGGGATGCTCTTACCTTATGGAGAATGTATAAGAGCACGGGCGATGATCATTATCTGAATTTGCTTGTTGAGTACAACGAGGAAGATGTTATTAATTTGAAGAGAATTGCGGATACTGTTTATTGCCAATTAAGTACTGGTAAATAGTTACATTTATGATTATAGTGGGCATTCTCATTATATGTTACTAGGAAATCAATTTGATGCAGGAGCGGCTATTAGGTCTATTAGACGTAGACCGGGCGGTTCATATCCCTTGAGGGCTTTTCTTTATATGATATCTCATAGCGATGGAAATATTTTTTCTCTTAGTCAACTTAATTCATGCTCCTGATCCAAGTGACATATCCTATATTGTGGATAGGACATCTCAGGAGTACGCAAAAGTAATTGAGGAGATAGCTTATCTTGCTGGGGTCTCAATGGGCATGCCTAGACGAGAGCCGTATTAGTAATTACTTTTTAGAGAATTCTTTCAAGACTTCAACAAATCCTTCGCCTTCTAGGCGTTGGACTTTTTCTTTTAGGGATTGTGCAGTTTCACCTGGTTGGACGTCGCACTTTTTTTGGAGGATGATTTCTCCCCCATCAACGGATTCATCTACATAGTGGATGGTCATTCCTGATTCGGTTTCATTTGCATCTATGGCTGCTTGGTGGACGTTTAAATCCATATTTGCTGCGAATTTTGGTAATAATGAGGGATGGACGTTTAGGATCTTTCTTTCCCATCTTTTTACGAACTCTTTTGAAAGTATTTTCATGTATCCTATTAATAGGATTAATTCAACTTTCTTTTCTTCTAGGATTTTGGAGATTTCTTGATCGTACGCTTCTTTTTCTTTTGGTGAGAGGTAGATAGCTGGTAGATCGTTTTTGCGTGCTAGCTCTAGAATTCCGGAATGTTCTTTGTTGCTGATGACTACCACTACTTCTATGTTTTTTAGTCTTTTATCATCTATTGCATCTATGATGTGTAGTAGGTCTGTACCTTTTGTTGAGCCTAGGACTGCTATTTTCATTTCATATCCCTCTGCAAGGCTAAGCAAATTAGGGTGTTTTCTAATAATGATGCGATGGTCATGGGTCCTACTCCGCCTGGAACGGGAGTGATGAAGCCTGCTACCTTTTTTACCTCTTCGAAATCTACGTCGCCTACGAGAGTATCATACACTTGGTTGATGCCGACATCTATTACTATTGCTCCGGGTTTGACCATTTCTTCTGTTATCATTTTTGGTTTTCCTACGGCAGCTACTAGGATATCTGCTCGTTTTGTGATTGACTCTAGCTGAGCTGTTTTTGAGTGGCAAATGGTTACGGTACAATTTTCTTGTAGGAGTAATGTTGCTACTGCTTTTCCTACATGGGGTGAACGTCCTAGAATAACGGCGTGCTTGCCTGCTAGCTCTTGGTTGGTGCTTTTGATTAATGTAATGATTCCTTTTGGAGTTGCAGGAACTAATCGGTTGTCATCGGCGAACATTGAGCCTAGATTGATGGGGCTGAAGCCGTCTGCGTCTTTGTAGGGTAAAATTGCATCGATGATCAGATTTTTATCTATTTGTTTGGGTAATGGGAGCTGGACGATTATTCCATGAACTTTAGGATCGTGGTTAAGTTCTTGTACTGCTTCTAGAACTTCTCCTAGGGTTGCATTTTCGTCTAAGCGTCTTACTTCTGAATGGAATCCTACCTCTTCGCAGGCTTTGATTTTGTTTTTAACATATATCTTAGAAGCGGGATCAACTCCCACGAGAACTACTGCCAGACCGGGTTGTGTTTGCAGCTCTTTAACACGTTGTTTAACCTGTTTTCTGATTTCTTTGGCGATGGATCTTCCATCAATGATAGATGCTGTCATTGTAAGATTCCCATACCAGGATAGATAGGGAATTTTTTAACTAGTTCTTTGATTTCTTCATTGATTGCTTTTAGTTTAGTCTTGTCTTCGTAGTTGTCGATGACTTTTGCGATACTTTCTCCAATAAATTTCATTTCTCCTTCTTTCATGCCTCGTGTTGTAACTGCAGGCGTTCCTAGTCGTAATCCTGAAGGATTGAAGGGTGAGGCTTCGTCAAAGGGAACTGAGTTTTTGTTTAGAGTGATTCCTGCTAGATCCATCGCGTTTTGGAGTTCTTTACCCTTGCTTGTTAATCCTTTAGGACGCATGTCTATTAAGATCAAGTGGTTGTCGGTTCCATCAGTTACTAGTTTTATTCCTTTATCCATTAGTGTATCTGCTATTACTTTTGCATTCTTGACTATTTGCTTAGCATAGTCTTTGAAATCGGGTTGGAGTGCTTCTTTAAAGGCAACTGCTTTAGCTGCAGTGATGTGATCGTGCGGTCCGCCTTGTAATCCGGGGAAGACTGCTGAATCGATTAGTTTTGCTAGGTTCTTTTTAGTATCTTTATGATAGAGATCATGGAATTTATCTTCTTCTTTGCACATAATCATTGCTGAACGTGGTCCGCGTAGTGTTTTATGAGTTGTTGTGGTAACTACATCTGCTAGTTTGATGGGTGATTCGTGGGCTCCACCTGCTATTAGCCCAGCAATATGGGAGATGTCTGCGAAATGGTATGCATCTACTGCATCACAGACTTCTTGAAATCCTTTGAAATCTAGCTTTCTAGGGTATGCTGTTAGGCTGGAGATGATCATTTTTGGTTTTGCGAGGGTTGCCTGTCGTTTAATTTCGTCTAGATCGATTAGTTCTGTCTTTTTGTCGACAAAATAAGGGGTGCAGCTGTAGTGTTTGCCGGAGAAGTTTACTGGTGAGCCATGAGTTAAATGTCCGCCGCAGCTTAGATCTAGTCCCATGAAGCTGTCTTTTAGGTTTAGTAATGCAAAGAAGACTGCCTGATTTGCAGGTGAACCGGAATAGGGTTGTAGATTGACGTGCTCGGCACCGAAGAGTTTTTTTGCTCTTTCAATTGCTAATTCCTCTACATCATCGACGAATTCTTGTCCGCCATAGTATCTTTTTCTGGGATAGCCTTCAGAATATTTGTTGGTGAAGACTGAGCCGATTGCTTGGAGTACTGCTTTAGAAACAAAGTTTTCAGAGGGAATTAATTCTACACCCTCCTCTATGCGCTGGGCTTCATTATCGATGATAGCAGAAACTTCGGGGTCTTTGTCCTGGATGTTTTGCATGAACTCCATTTTATAATAATTATGGATTGTGGTCGGTTTAAATAGTTTTCTAGTGGGAGTAATTATTCACTCTTCTGAAGAAGCTTTGCCAGCTTCTCGCCTTAAACAGTCGGGAATGAAGACTGACATACTTAGAAATCGCAGATTTCTGGCACCCCGCTCACTCTGTTCGGTGGTACTGAGCAATGAAACATTGCTGGTACCGCTAAGGCGGTTCTCCGTAGGAGGCAACGGAAAATGAAACATTTTCCTAGTTGCGCTCACTTCGTTCGGCAACAACCCTCTTGTCAGTTTGATGGACGAGTCGAAGAGGCTCGACTGGAAGCCGGCAAAGATTCAGGTTAGTGAATAATTACACAGTTCCGCAAGGTTTTTAAATGGGTGCTTTACTCTTAACGTAGCCTGTAAAGGTGTTGACGTGAGAGTATGGATGAAGAAAAAACAAGTGAAGATCAGTCATGTTTTATCTCGGTCGATGATGTCACTAAAAAGGTTCCACTAAACGAAAAGTTTATTAGTGACGCTGAAGAACTCGGTATAACGTTTGGTTGTACTGACGGTATTTGTGGGACGTGCATTGTTGAGGTTGACGAGGGCATGGAGTGCCTGGGAGAGAAGAACCAGGAAGAAAAGGACATGGCCCTTGACGATAACCAACGGCTTGTGTGTCAGTGTACATTCAAAAAACCTGGAAAGGTAATATTCCGCTACTAAACATGGTAAAAAAAGTATTGAAAACATTCGAAATTGATTATTTGCAGGTTCTTGATGAGCACGGCAAGGTTGATGAGAGTTTGATGCCCAAAGTTACTGATGATGACTTGAAGAAGCTGTATGAAAATATGATTTTGGTTAGGACTTTTGATAAAAAAGCATTTTCTTTACAACGCCAGGGAAGAATTGGTACTTATTTAGAGGTTCGTGGTCAGGAAGCTTCTCAGGTTGGTAGTACGTATGCTATGAAGGATAAAGATTGGTTATTTCCTATGTACCGAAGTACGGGTGCTTTAATTGTTCGTGGACAGCCTATGACTCGTATGCTTCAGTATTGGGGCGGCGATGAGAGAGGATTAATTAGTCCTGATGAATTCAATAACTTTCCTATTGCTATTCCGGTTGGAACTCAGGCACTACACGCACTTGGTGCTGGATGGGCTTCTAAATTAACTGGAGATGGACTTGTTAGTGTGGTGTACCTGGGAGATGGTGCAACTTCAAAGGAAGATTTTATGTCGGCAATGAATTTTGCTGGTGTGTATAACGCTGCTACTGTTTTTATTGTTGAAAATAATCAATTTGCAATTAGTACTCACCGAGATGAGCAGACGGGAAGTGAAACGATTGCGCAGAAAGCTATTGCTTTTGGATTTGAAGGAATTCAGGTTGATGGTAATGATGTTTTGGCAGTGTATAAGGTTACTAAGGATGCTGTTGATAAAGCTCGAAGGGGCGATGGTCCTACTTTGATTGAATGTTACACTTACAGAATGGGTGATCACAGTACTTCAGACGATGCTGCTCGGTACCGGGATCAGAAAGAGGTTGAGGAATGGGCTAAGAAAGATCCGATTGATCGAATGGAGAAGTTTATGACTGAAAAAGGATTGTTAGATGATACTTACAAGGATAAGGTACAGGCTGACTCGACTGCTGCTGTTAAAGAGGCAATTGATGCCTATGAAAAAGTAGAACCTGCTAATCCTGAAGATATTTTTACTTACATGTACGCAGAGATGCCTACTCAATTGAAAGAACAGTTTGAAGAGTATAAGGAGAGTAAGAAATAATGGTATTAGCAAATGCAGTTACGGCAGTTACGATGGCTCTTCGCGGAGAATTGAAGCGAGATAAGAGTGTTGTATTGATTGGCGAAGATATTGGACTTAACGGAGGAGTTTTTAGATCTACTGATGGCTTATTCAAAGAGTTTGGCAAGGATCGAGTGATTGACACTCCGTTATCGGAATTAGGTATTGCGGGAGCAGCTGTAGGTATGGCTGTGAACGGAATGAAACCTGTTGCCGAGATTCAGTTTTCAGGATTTCTATATGCTTCTTTCGATCAGCTTGTAAGTCACGCTGGTAGAATTAGAGGTCGTAGTCGAGGTAGATTTACGTGCCCTATGGTTATTCGTGCGCCTGCTGGTGGCGGAATTCGCGCTTTAGAATTACATTGTGAATGTAATGAGGCATTATTTGCACATACTCCCGGTCTTAAAGTGGTCTATCCTTCAACTCCATATGATGTTAAAGGATTGTTAGCAGCTGCTATTCGAGATCCTGATCCCGTTGTGTTCTTAGAACCTATGAGGATTTATCGTGCTATTAAAGAGGAAGTTCCTGAGGAGGATTATGTTATTCCGTTAGGAAAAGCTAATGTGGTTCGTGAAGGTACGGACATGACTATTATTACCTGGGGTGCTTTGGTTAAGTATACCTTAGAAGCAGTTGAAAAGATCAAGGACAAGGTTAATGTCGAGGTTATTGATTTACGCACTATTTATCCGTTTGATGTTGAAGCAATCATTGCTTCGGTTAAGAAAACCGGTAGAGCGATGGTTGTTCACGAGGCTCCACGAACTTCAGGTTTTGGAGCTGAAATTGTTGCTCAGATTAATGAGAAGGCACTGGACAGTATGGAGGCTCCTGTTGTTCGTGTAACGGGATATGATACTGTATTGCCGTTTGCAAACTTAGAGAATGAGTACATTCCTTCAGAGAAAAGAATTATTGCTGGTATCCACAAGGTAATGGATTACTAGGTGAGGTATAAAAAATGGTATTTCAATTTAAGTTCCCAGATGTAGGCGAAGGTATTCATGAGGGCGTAATTGTTTCTTGGAAAGTTAAAGAGGGCGACGTTGTTCAGGAAGACCAAAATTTAGTTGAGGTTGAAACTGATAAGGCCATTGTTGAGATTCCTTCTCCAAAAGCTGGTAAAATCGTTAAAGTAAACGGTAAGGCTGGCGAAACTATTAATGTAGGAGATGTTTTGGTTGAGATTGAAGAGGAATCTTCTGAACAACCTGAAGCAAGTGAGAGTTCATCTGATGAGTGAAGAACCTAAAGAAGACGAGGAGCAATACACTGGTTCTGTAGTTGGATTTCTTGAAGAGGCATCTGATGAGGATGTGCATCTGCACAAACAGGATAATTCTGGTCAGGCTGCTAAAAGAATAGTAAAAGCTGCTCCGTTTGTTCGTGCTCTTGCTAAGAGGTTGAAGGTTGATTTGGAAAGTGTTGCTGGTACGGGTCCGGATGGGCGTGTTACTAAAGAAGATGTTGAAGCTGCTGGTAAGTAATTCTTGATTTGTTGTTTAAACGAAACCTTTATAAGAATCCTCGCGGTACCTCAATTATCATTATTTGGAGGGATTTTTATGTCTGAAGAAAAAACAGAGTCATCGGAAAAAGTAAAGGTTTATTCTACACCTAGTTGTCCGTGGTGTGTTAAGGCTAAAGAATATTTAAAAGAAAAGAATGTTGAGTATGAGGATATTGATGTTGCTGAAGATGAAAAAGCTCGAAATGCTATGATTGAGAAATCTGGGCAGATGAGTGTTCCGGTACTTGACGTTCACGGAACTATTATTGTTGGTTTTGACCAGGATGCTATTGATAAGGCACTGGGCGGAGACGGCAGTTCTGAATTAAAACAGGCAGCATAATGATATCGGATGAGGTTATCAAGGAACAGATCCCATACGCCCTAACCAAAACTGACTTGGCTCTTGGTGAGCGTTATCAGGGAAAGGTGCGAGATGTGTATGTTGCTTCTGACAAACTCTTTCTTGTTGCTACTGATCGTCAATCTGCATTTGATCGGAACTTAGCTCACATTCCGTTTAAGGGCCAGGTGTTGACGCAGACTTCTGCTTTTTGGTTTGAACAAACCAAAGATATTGTTGAAAATCATGTTATTTCTAATGTGGATCCTAATGTTGTTGTTTGTAAAAAATTAACCGTCTTTCCGGTTGAGGTTGTTATTCGTGGTTTTCTTACTGGAGTTACCTCGACTGCTGCGTGGACTGCATATGAGAGAGGTGAGAGAGAATTTTGTGGTAATACGTTGCCAGAGAACATGGCAAAGAATCAGAAATTTGATACTCCCATTATTACTCCTACTACTAAAGATGATAAGCATGATGAGAAGATTTCGGCTGCGGAGATAGTTTCAAGTGGTAGGATGACTCAGGAGCAATGGGACTTTGTAAGTAGTAAGGCCTTGTTATTATTTGCTCGCGGTCAGGAGATTGCTAGTCGAAACGGATTAATTTTAGTTGATACTAAATATGAGTTTGGTTTTGATTCCGATGGGAAGATTTTTTTGATTGATGAGATTCATACTCCTGACAGTAGTCGGTACTGGATTAAGAAGACGTATGCCGATCGGTTTTCGGCTGGTGATGAGCCTGAGAACATTGATAAGGAGTTTCTTCGATTGTGGTTTAAGAAGCATTGCGATCCGTACAATGATGCTGAGTTGCCTGATGCTCCCGAAGAGTTAGTTGTTGAGTTGAGTAAGCGATACATACAGTTGTTTGAGATGATTACAGGCAAGACGTTTGAGGCTGTTGCTGGTGATGTGCAAGGTCGGATTGCAAAAAATTTAAAAGAAGCTGGATATCTTTCTTAATATGTTAAGTGAAGCTGATAAAAAAGTTGTTATTTCTGCTGCTCGAGCTGCTGGTGCTGTTCATGTTCAACATCATAAACAGGCTAAGAATATTCGGAAAAAAAGTGAGGGAATGGGCTTGGTTTCGGATGTTGATATTGAGTCTGAGCGTGTTATTCTTGAATTTTTAGAGAAGCAGTTTCCGGACCATAACTTTGTGAAGGAGGAATCGGATACGATTGATAATAAATCTGAGTATACTTGGCATATTGACCCGTTGGATGGTACTGCTAACTATTTACACGGGATGAGTATGTTTGGAGTGAGCATTGGACTCGCTCATCTTGGAAAGCCTATTTTTGGAGTTATTTACTATCCTTTATCTGATGAACTGTTTGTTGCTGAATCGGGTAAGGGTGCTACCCTCAATGGAAAGAAGATTGCTGTGAGTGCTAACGCTTCCTTGGCCGAAAGTTTAGTCTATGTGGGAAGTGATCTGCATCGGTTTACAGCCGCTAAACTGAAGTTGATTGAGGTTTTGGCTACTCGTGTGTATCGCATGCGGATGATTGGGTGTGCGGTTTATGATTTGATGCAGACTGCGCAGGGTTTTGGCGATGCTACACTGTTTTTGAATATTTTTTCTTGGGATGTGGTTGCTGGCGTTGTACTCGTTCGCGAGGCTGGCGGTACGGTTACGGACTTTGCTGGAAAGGAGTGGGTTGTGAATGCTGAAGGGTTTATTGCTTCTAATGGCAACGTGCATGATGAATTGGTTTCTTCTCTTGATTGATATTTCTAAAATAGTTATCTTTATAAATTGCGTTGGGTTTCAAGACTGTATTAGTACTATTATCAAGTGATAACATGAAATCAGAAATAACGAAAATCATTGATTCAACCCGAAAGAGAGGTAAAAAAGTCGTACAGATTAGAGGCTATGGTTTTGGGGGGCAGTTTTTCAGCTGCAACACCTGTTGACCACATACGCGAACTGGTGAGTTATATTGTTTCTGAGTCTTGAGAAGATCTCGCAAAGAGTCTCATCACTGAATGTGCGACGAATGGTGACGTGCTTTACATGGATGATCTTCTAGCTGCTTTGGAAAGGAATGGGTTAATTTAGAATCTTTTGACCAAAGTATTAAATAGGCGTTATTCTCTCATGTTCTTATGTTTGAAGCTATAAAAAGTCTTTTTGGTTAGAGTCCTGAAGCTAAAGCGCATGCTATTCTTGGTTTGATTCACGAAATGAAAGCTGCTTTCACTAATGCTGATACTCTGCCTGGTGAGGAGGAAGGTAGTCTTAGAGAATTAAAACTTTTGGCTGAAGATATTGAGAAAAGGCGCATTCGACCTGATCAATGGAAGATGGTTAAACACAAAATTGACATGGCCATGGCACACTTAGTAGTTATTCACAATAGAAATAAATCCCCTAGTGTTTTGATGAAACAGAAGATCCAACGTATGGTCAAAGCTGGAGAGGATCTGCAGAGTTTTATTGAAAACCAAGAAAAGGAGAAAGCAGTAAAGCCGAAGAATCGGATGATTCAGGGTTCGAATAATAGAAATGTTCTTAAAAGGCAGAATACTCGAATTTGATTCTAAAGTTGATCTGTTTTTGCTGCCATGATAAAGTCTGATTCTTGTAAGCCATCAATTTTGTGTGTGAAAAATGTTACCGTTACTTTTTTGAAGTCTAGGAGTATGATGGGATGATGGCCGTTTTCTTCTGCAAGATTTCCTAATTTCATTGTGAATTCTAGGCCTTCTTTGTAGGAATTAAATTCAAACGTCTTTTCAATATGATGCTCTTTGATGAGTTTCCAGTCATTTACTTGATGGAGAAGTTGTTGTAGTTCTTCCCATTTCAGAGGAGGTACGCCACCTTGACATGGTATGCACTTCTTTTGGTTGAGATGAGTCATACTCTAATCAGGCATAGTTACTATTTAAGTTTTACTAAGAAGTAGAAGGTATTGCTTTTTTTATTGCTATATTCTTGCAGTTTTTGCTGCAGCAATTTTCTTGTTGGTGTAAACAGGCATTGCATGCAATGAAGCGTTTATCACATGCTACATTTGCACAATTGTAGTACTTATCTATTGGAATATGACAGGTTGCGCATTGGGTAATGGGTTCGGTTTGCTTTTTGGGGTCGATTTCGACTGCACCTCGGTTATCGAAGACAAAGCATTTTCCCTCCCAGTGAGCGGTTGAGCATTCTTTTCCGTATTTGATGATTCCTCCATGAAGTTGTTGCACGTTTTTGAATCCTGTGCTTTTCATGTAGGCTGAGGCTTTTTCGCATCTTATTCCGCCAGTACAATAGGTGATTATTTTCTTTTCTTTGAGATTCTTGATATTGTTAACTGCTTCTGGGAATTCTCTGAAGGTTTTTATTGGTAGGATGACTGCATTTTTGAATTTTCCAATTTCTGCTTCATAATCGTTTCTTGCATCTACTAAAATAACCTCTTCTTTGCTGTCTAGCAGTTTTTTGAGTTGTTTTGGTTCGATGTAGTCTGCTTTATTTTTTACATCGCCTTTCTTTCCGAATTCGCTTGTTACGATTTCTTTTCGTAACCTGATGGTGAGTTTCTTGAAATTGTGGTTATTGGTGGTGCCTTCTTTGAATTCTATTCCTTTGAATCTTTTATCTTTCTTAAGAGCTTTTTTGTAGGCTTCGATTGAGGATTTCTTACCCGTTAGATTTCCATTGATTCCTTCGTCTGCTATTAGGATGCGGCCTAGGATGTTGAGCTTCTTACAGAGTTCTTCTTGATCCTGCATGAATTGCTTTGTATCTCCGATGTCGGTGTAGAGATAGTATAATAGGTTGATCATAGTCCTTAGAACATGCCGGTATTTTAAAATGTTACGTATCTGAGTATGTGCATAGCATCCTAAGGTCGAAATTCTTTCACCTTTCAAAAGCAGGTGCGTTGCGAGGGGTCGAACCCT
>JAQBWB010000026.1 GCA_027623355.1 Nanobdellota archaeon
TGCTTTTGAAGGTGAAAGAATTTCGACCTTAGGATGCTATGCACATGTGTTGGGTTTTCTCTAAGAATGAACATTATTTCTACATACTTTCTCGCCGTTATGTGCGCGGTTTTCTAGTCTGGAGCGTAGTTTGTAATCTTCGTCTTCATCATACCCTATAATGAGTTCGTTTTCAATCTCCCTTTTCCAGTTTTTTGTGATGGATTCGATGCAATCGTCGACTATTTCTTCTCGTTGTATGTCTTTGAGGTAGTTTTGTCTTTTCTCTTTGGAGGATGCTTGGATGTGTCTTATGACTTCTATGCCGCTTGGCTTATGCTCGAAATCTGAGCGTTGGTATTTTATCCCTAGCTTTGCGAAAAAATCATCTCCTTGATCGTAGACTTCGAAACGCATCAAGGTGTAGTCTTGAGTGTAGTGGGCTAGAACTATTAAGGATATTGCTAATATGCTTAAGATGCACATCAGCAAAAAAGTGATTAGTTTCATTTCCTCAGTTGGGTAGTTTGTTTTAGTTTTAAAGATTTTCGAAAGAGATTACTTCATTTTTGATATTTTCTGATTTTGGAATCTTTGCTAGGATGTTTACGGCGTAGGTTTCCTCTAAAATTCTCGCGTTGTCTTGTTCTATTTCGGAATCGGTGTAGAAATTTAGGATGATTCCTTTTATCGTGATATTTCTTTTTTTTAGGGCTTCGATTGTTAAACTGGAATGGTTGATTGTTCCTAGTGCTGCTCGTGCCACCACAATTACTTCTTCGTTTAATTCTTGTATTAGATCTGCAAGAGAGTAGGTTCTTGTTACTGGTACTAGCAATCCGCCTGCACCCTCTATTAATACGAAGTCATACTTTTGCTTTAGTTCATTTATTTTGTCTATGATGACTTGCTTGTTGATTTCTTTGTTTTCTTTTTCTGCTGCTAGGTGAGGTGATGCTGCAAGTTTGAATGTGTATTCATCGTAGAGGTCGTTGGTTTCTAGGTTGCTGATTTCTTGGATGGTTTTAAGATCTTGGGTTGGATGCTCATCTGTGAGGTCTCCACACATTAAGGGTTTGTAGACTGCTACTGATCCTTTGGTTTTTAGAACTTTTGCTAGAAGTGCTGTGCTTATTGTTTTGCCTACACCTGTATCGGTTCCGGTGATGAAGAAGGTTGTCATTTTACAACCATAGGCATGAACTCGGTTGAGCCGAAAATACCGTAGATGTTATGTTGTTTTAGCCAGATTGCTCGTTTTAAATATCCTAATGCTGGTCCTAGAACATTTGCGGCCATGGTTGTTTCATCGCCTAGCATGAATTTATGTGATGATGTTTTACCATCGAAGGTTTTTCCAGTTAGGGTCATGGTTGTGGTTACGGGCTTTTTGGATGATCTTGTATCCATGATTCCGCCTACGGTGCATTGGTCGAGAGTTTCTATGACTCCTACTTTTTGTAATAGGATGTCGTCGGCGTGTTGCATGTTGTGGAACTCTAGTTTGCCGTCGGTTTTGTCGAGTAATTCTTTAATTTCTTGGTCTGACATTGCTTTTGCTTTTTCTGGGGTGTACCCTTCAAGATGTGCTATGTCTTCTCTTATGGTGCCTTTGTACTCTTCCCAGTTTTCAATTCCGACTCCCCAGAAGATATCTACTTTTTCTACTTTGATGAAGGATTGGGATGCTAGGACTGCTGCTGCTGAAAGTAATCCTGGTGTTGCTCCGGTTCCTGAGAGATATGTTGATTTAGATTTTTTGAAGAGTTCATCTTTAGTGAACATTATCTGCATTGCTTGTGTACGCTTTAGTGGATCTGAAAATGCTCCTTCGAATCCATTTTCTACGAATCTGGTTGCTATGCTTGGAATGAAGTCGTTTGGAAGATTGGGTAATGTTATTAGAATTCCATCGATGTTTTTTGATGCTTTGATGATTTCTCCGATGGTGTCCTCTGATGCTTTCCCGATTTCTGTTATTGATTGTTGTGGGGAGAGATTGTAAATTATTTTTGGATCAATACCTTCTTCTTGTATTAAAAATCCGTCTTTATCGCAGACTGCTACTAGAGTAATCTCTTCTTTTTGCTCGATCATTTTTGCGGCTGCCTTACCTAAACCACCACATCCTAGAATTGCTATTCTCATTGATATCCCTAGTACACAAATAATTATATATGCTTTAAAAATCTATAGGTAAGGCAGAGGGTTATTGGATAGTGTCTGTCTTACTTAATAAGCAACGACAGGATTTATCTCTGAGAATTCGCTGCCATGGCTATACCGGTAGATGATATGTTTAAGAATTTATTAACAAAATTACGTAGTAAAAAGTTACTTCGTACTTTTCGAACTATTGATTCTGCTAATGATCATTCTGTTCAGTTTTCCGGGAAGGATGTTGTGATGATGGCTTCGAATAATTATTTTGGGTTGAATGTGCATCCTGAGGTTGTTGAAGCTAGTTGTGCTGCTGTAAAAAAATATGGTGTTGGCAATGTTGCTAGTCGCTTGGTTGTTAATTTGTCTATTCAGAATGAGTTAGAGAAAGCACTTGCTGCATATAAGAAAAAGGAGGCGTGCTTGGTGTTTTCAAGTGGATATGCTGCTAATGTTGGAGTTGTAAGTAGTGTGGTTGGTGAAGGTGCTATCATTTTGAGTGATGAGTTGAATCATGCCTCGATTGTGGATGGATGTAAATTGTCTAAAGCAGTTACTTGTGTTTACAATCATTGTGATGTTGCGCATTTGGAATTGTTGTTGAAGGAGCACGCTGGAAAGAAGATTCTTGTTGTTACTGATTCTATTTTTAGTATGGATGGTGACCGAGCGCCGTTAGAGGCAATTATTAATTTGAAGAAAAAGTATGGGTTTGTGTTGATGGTTGATGATGCTCATGCTACCGGCATTATTGATACCTCATTTCCCGACATTGATATTTGTGTTGGAACGTTATCGAAGACATTGGGTAGTCAGGGAGGGTATGTTTGTGGTAGTCGCAATTTAATTGACTTTTTTAGTAATTCCTCTCGTTCATTTATGTACTCTACTGGGTTGAATCCGGGTGCGTGTGGTGGTGCATTGGCTGCACTATTAGTTCTTGAGCGTGAGAAAGATTTGCGCAATCGGTTACTTGAGAATGTGGTGTATCTGAAAGCTGGCCTTAGTAAAATAGGTTTGAGGGTAGAGGGAGGCTATCAGATTTTGACGCTTTCTACAGAAAGTAATGAGAAAACGATGAGGTGTCAGGAGATTCTTGAGAGAGAGGGCGTTTTTGTTACAGGTATTAGAAAACCTTCTGTTGCTAGCCCCAGGTTGCGGATCACTGCGATGGCAACACATACTCGAGATGAATTGGATACTGCTATTCGTGCTTTTGAAAAGATTGTAGTTGTTCTTGCGCAATAGTTTGATACCCAAAAATTATTTCTGCATCTAGATTTTTTATGTATTCGTATTGTTTCATTACTTCGTCTGCATTCCAGAAGAATCCTGGCAGGCAGGAGTAGTTTAGATTCTCTTTTGTGTAGCAGGCATCTCCTGCGATGAATATCTTTTTGTCTCCTAAATCTAGCAAGACCGATTGGTGGCCTTTCGTATGTCCTGGCGTTTTTATGATATGAATTTTACAATCTCCGAACAGATCGTAGTTGCCCTCGATTACTTGGTAGTTTCCTTCTTGAAATTGGTCTGCGTAGGCGAACTTTTGGTATTGCGGTGGATTTTTTGCTAGTTGAAGTTCTTCTTTTTGTACGATAATTGTTGCGTCTGGAAATTTCTCGTTGTTGTCGGCATGATCTAAATGGAGATGGGTGTTTATGATGAAATCTATTTTTGTGTCTTTTAGATATTCTGGGATGTCGGTTTCTAGAATGGGTTTGAAAGCAGTTAGTCGTTTGCCCCACGTGGTTTCGAACTGTTTGCTAAAACCGGTATCGATTAGCACATTGCCTTTTTCGTGTTTTACTAGAAAGCAGTAGACTGGGATCTTGATTGGCGTCCCCATGTTTCTTCCTAAGGTGACAAAGCCTTTGTCGCACTCCATCTCTCCGTTTTTGATGATTTCTAATTTCATATCTTTCCCTTGATACTGCTGCGCTCCGTTGGCACTTGTGGAGTTCACCCTGCACCATGCGCTGTCAGAGTCAGTGATGTACCTGAAGACTCCGCTAGGCAGCAGCCTCAATGCATAAAGAATATAAACGGTCTTATAATAGTTTCTTCATGGGGGTTGAACATACTGCTTACTTGACTGCTGTCTGGCGGAAGATGGGAAAGATTGACATGGCTTCTGTTAAGGATGTTCCTTTTTCTTCTAAGATGATGGCTTATGTTATGGGGTGGTTAGATCCTGCTTCGGTTGATACGATTGTACAGCGGACTACAGTTATTGATGCTGTTTTGGCAGCGTTACAGAAGGAGCACATTGTTGAAATTGGTGCTGGTTTATCGGCTCGACGTGAACGCTTTCCAAAAAGTGCGGTTTATAACTTAGACTTGCCATCGTTTCCATTGAAAAAGGAGAATTTTATTCCTTATGTGATTGGAGAGGATGCGTTAGAGGTTCCTTTTATGGATGCTGTTTTTGTTGTTGAGGGAGTTTCTATGTATCTTGAGAAAAAGCAGTTAAAAAAAATGTTAAAGGAGATTGTTGCTCACAAAGGGCATGTCTTGATTGATTTTTTTGATAAGAGTAAGGGTAGTAAGTATAAATCTTTTAGAGAGGATTTGTATAAGAGGATGTTTAGTAAGGTGGCCTGTCGTGAGAAGCCGTTTAGTTTTGCGGTTGAGAATGCGGAATCCGCACGTTCCTTGCTTTCTTCTTGTGGATTTAGTGAGATAGAAGAATTACGATTGCCGTTGAAGAAGACCTTAGATATCTTGTTTTACGCTAAGAGTTGATTTTTGTTTAATGGGTTCCTTAAATGCAGGTCTTGATTTTAGACCTAGAATTTTGAAAAGTTCTGTGTCCTCGTTTTGCTTTGGGTTGGGTTGGGTTAGTAATTTATCTCCTGCAAAAATTGAATTTGCACCTGCTAGGAAACAGAGGGCTTGACCTTCTTTGCTGAAATTAATTCTTCCTGCTGAGAGTCTTACTACTGCGCTCGGCAGGACGATTCTTGTTGTTGCAATCATCCTGATCATTTCCCAGACTGAGATGAGTTCATTTTTTTCTAATGGCGTCCCGGGTACGGGTTGTAAAGCATTAATGGGCACGGATTCTGGGTGCGGCGTTAGTTGAGAGAGCGTTTGAAGCATTTTCAACCGGTCTTCGTCTTTTTCTCCCATCCCTAAAATTCCTCCACAGCAGATAGTCATGCCTGCGTTTCGGACGTTCTCTAGTGTTTCTAAACGGTCGTCATAGGTTCTCGTGGTGATGATTTTGGAATAGTATTCTCTCGACGTATCTAGATTGTGATTGTAGGCATATACTCCTGCCTCTTTTAGTTTTTTTGCCTGACTTTCGGTTAGCATTCCCAAGGTGCAACAGACTTCCATGCCCAATGCATCGACTTGTTTGACCATTTCAAGGATACTATCAAAGTCCTCGTCATCTTTGACCTCTCTCCATGCTGCACCCATACAGAATCTGCTTGATCCTGATGCTTTTGCTTGTTTTGCGCAGGCTACTACTGCGTCGACATCCATTAATTTGTGAGATTCAATTTCTGATTTATGTCTCGCAGATTGTGGACAGTATGAACAGTCTTCAGAACATTTTCCTGTCTTAATTGAGAGTAAGGATGATACTTGGACTTCGCGAGGGTCGTTATGTTGTCTATGCAGGGTGGATGCTCGATAGACGAGCTCTAATAAGGGCATTTCATATATCTCTTTGATCTCTTCAAGCTTCCAATTGTTGCGAATATCTCCCATGAGTTTAGAAGAAGTGTATTGGTTTAAAATTGTTATTGTTTTTCTGAAATAATTCTGCGCATTTCATTGCTGAAACTTAATTTATCTCCACCGTACCACTCCTCGAGTGGTTTGCTGAGTTCGATTCCTTCACGGCCCACGATGAGGTGAGCGGTGTCTTCAGAGAATTTACTTTTAAACTCACTAGTCCTGAGATTTTTCCCTGGGTGTACCCCATACTGCCGAGCCCTGGCATTCTTATCAAGATGAGTGAACCCATCATGCTGGAGGAGATACTTATCTTTACCCATCAGTCCTAGATCCTCTAAGCGCTCATCGAGTTTCTTTGCGTCGGTTTGAGTAGGGTCATACCAGGAAATGACCTCCCAAACCCTTCTTTGTTCTGGTCGATAGAGAATAAATAGGTGATCTCCGAGTGAGAGGAGTTCACTTTCCTCAGGAGGTTTTGCTTGAATGGGAGAGGTGGTAAAAATAGGATAGTTTTGATTAGTACTAGGAATATATTTTCTCGTTAAAATTCCTTTTTTTGCCACGACCCATTCCGTTCTCAAATGCGTCTTCACTTAAAAACCCTACTTGAACCACAATCTTTATAATTATGGTCCGGATTCAGCATTTATGAGTCTTGGTGCTGCAGACGAGGTTGCTATCAGCAGTATGTCGGATGCTGACATTTCTACGTTTTTGAAGGAACATTTGCTTACCCTGTCTGTTGATGAATGTAAGAAGGTTGTTGAGCTTCTAGGGAGAGATCCTACGTTAACTGAAGTTCATATTTTTAATATTCAGTGGAGTGAGCATTGTAGTTACAAATCTTCTAAACAGTGGTTGAAGATGTTGCCTACTTCGGGTCCCACGGTGATGTTGGGCGTTGGAGAGGATGCTGGTATTGTGAGATTTGCTCAGGATGGAGAGGATGTCTATGGAATTGCGATGTCTCATGAATCGCACAATCATCCTTCGCAGGTGGTGCCGTACGAGGGTGCTGCAACGGGCGTTGGTGGAAATATTCGAGATGTTCTTTGTATGGGTGCTCGTGTTATTGCATGTGCTGATCCATTGCGGTTTGGAGATCCTAACGGTAAAGAGAAAAATAGAGTTAAATATATTGCAAATCAGGTTGTTGATGGAATAGCAGGGTATGGCAATCCTCTTGGAGTCCCGGTGTTAGCAGGTGATGTGTATTTTAACTCGAGTTTTGATGATAATTGTTTGGTGAATGTGGTTACCTTAGGAGTGATTAAGGAAAAAGATATTATTCACTCGGCTGCTCCTCCTAATTCAGAAGGGCATGATATTATTGTTGTGGGTAAGGCTACTGATGCAAGTGGATTTGGTGGTGCTGCGTTTGCTTCTGTTGTACTTGATGATGAGCAGGAGGAATACAATAAAGGAGCTGTACAGGTTCCGGATCCCTTCTTGAAGAATATTTTAGTTCGGGCTTCGGAGAGTGTTTTTGCTGCTGCTCGAAAAAAAAAGGTTACTCTTGGTTTTAAGGACATGGGCGCTGGAGGGATTATGTGTGCTACCTCAGAATTGTGCGAATCTGGCGGTGTTGGCGCAGATATTGATTTGGAAAAGGTTCATGTTGCAGTCGAGGGATTAGAGCCTTACGTGATTGCTTGTGCAGAAACTCAGGAACGGTTTGCATGGATTTGTCCCCCTAAATTTACTTCAACGATCTTGCGTATTTACAATGAGGAATTTGAATTGCCTCGTGTTGCGGCTGGTGCGCGTGCATCAGTTGTTGGGAAGGTTACTACGGGCGATTATGTTTTGCAATACAAGGGTAAACCTATTTGCAAGGCGCCGGCTTCGGTTGTTACGAAGGGTATTGAATATACTCGTGTTGGAGGGAGCTATATTACTACATTTAGAGAGCCTACTCTTAAGGAACCAACGGATTATGGTTCAATGGGGTTGAAGATATTGCGTCATCCTAATGTTGCCTCTAAGGCTAGCATTTACAAACATTACGATACCGAGGTTCAGGGATTGGCTGTCGTGCGTCCAGGAGAGGCGGATGCTGGCGTTCAGGCTCCGGTTCCTGGGAAGTATTGGGGCGTTGCATTATCGGTAGATCATAATCCTCGCTATTCTCGTATAAGTCCGTTTCATGGTGCGGTGAATGGGGTTGCAGAGGCGATGAGAAATGTTGCCTGTGTTGGAGCTACTCCTATTGGGATGACTGATTGTCTGAATATGGGGAATCCGGAAACTTCTGAACATTTTAGAGATTTTATTGAATCGGTCGAGGGATTAAGTGTAGCAAGTCATAAATTGTGGTTAAAGGATTATCCAGAGAAACCTGTTCCGTTTGTTGCAGGGAATGTTAGCTTTTATAATCAGAGTGCTGCAGGTAACACTATTGATCCTAGCCCTATCATTGGTTGTGTTGGAAAAATAGATGACTATCGAAAGGTTGTTCGGACTCAGTTGGTTGCTGCAGGTAGTAATCTCTTGATGATTGGAGAGCGGAAAGATGAATTGGGTGGGAGTGTATACTATGATGTTCACAATGAGTTAGGTAAGCATGTTCCGGAATTGGATTTAGAGGTTCAACGTCGTGAAATGCATGCAGTTATTGATTTGATTGATGCCGGTTTAGTTAAAAGCTGTCATGATATCTCAGATGGAGGATTATTCGTTACGGTCGCTGAAATGATTCTTGGAAAGGATGCAGATGGGAAAATTGGTGTAGATGTTACATTAGGTGCATCTGAGTTGGCAGTTTCTCGATTATTATTCTCGGAAACTCCTGGTTATGTGCTTGAGGTTGATTTTAGCAATATGAAGGAGATTGAAAAAATATTGGGGGAGCATCAGGTTGCTTCTACGGTGTTAGGTACTACTACTAACGATGCTGAGTTCTTGATTAAAGAGGTGTTGGAGGTTTCAGTTGCTTCTATGGCTGAGGCTTGGACTAGTGGTGTAGTGGAGGCCATGAAATGATTGCAGTATTGATGTTTCCTGGTTCGAATTGTGAGAATGAAACTAAGCTTGCTTGCGAGGCGGCTGGAATGAAGGCTGAAATAGTTCGGTGGAATGATGTTTCAAAGTTAGGCTCGTATTCAGGGTATGTTTTGCCGGGCGGATGGAGCTATGAGGATAGAATTCGAGCTGGCGTGATTGCTTCGAAGGACAAAGTGGTTGCGTTTTTGAAGGAGGAGGCTGCAGCAGGTAAACCTATCTTAGGTATTTGTAACGGCTGTCAGATTTTGGTTGAGGCTGGTTTGATTCCAGGTAGTGGGAAACTGGAGATGGCGGTTGCTCGTAATGAGAATCCTCTTGTTTCTGGATATTATTGTACGTGGGTGCATATGAAAAAGACTTCTTCTAAAAAAACTGCGTTTTCTGCTGTTGATGAGGTTATGGCCATTCCTATCGCCCATGGAGAGGGTAGATTTGTTACCAAAGATAAAGAATTATTGGCTGCTCTGGAGGAGAATGGACAGATTTTGTTTAGATATTGTGATGTTGGTGGAGAGATTGCTAAAGCATTTCCGGATAATCCGAATGGAAGTACAGATGCGATTGCAGGTATTTGTAATAAGGAAGGAAATGTGCTGGCCATGATGCCACACCCCGAGCGAGCTTCCTGGATGCGCCAGTTACCTGGCGAACATGCGGGTGGCGAGGAGGCTGGTCCTGGTTTGAAGATTTTCGAGAGTATGAAGAGGTATATCGATGAAAACTGAATTATTTGTTCGCTTGAAGGTTGTGGATACTACTGCCTTAACTGCCTTAACTGCTATCCAGGAGATGGGTTTCAAAGAAGTTATTGGTGTGAAGCGGGACGTGTATTATGCCTTTGAATCGGACTCTGACATTAGTAAAGAGATTGTTGGGGTTGATGTGTTGGTGAATGCAAACAAACATGCTGCGCGGTTATCTTCTGATGTGGACGGAGTAGGGATATTAGTTACGGATGTGGAGGATGATTGTTCTTCTCTTTTACATACATTGACTGAACGGTTAGGAATTTCGAGTATTAGTCATGTTACTCGTGGTGTTTTTTGGATGTTGCAGTTTAAGGGCGGTGTTGATAGGGATTTCGCCGAAAAGATTGCTAGCGGGTTGTTGTGTAATGAACACTATCAGAAGTATGAGATTCTTGGTTAGGTTTTTATAGGGAGTGATAGTCTTATTGATGATGGTAGATCTAGTTGATAAGTATTCTGGAGTAGAAGGTATTGTTATTCCGCTGCTTGTTGAAGAGGGTAAGCTTGTTCGAAACTGCGGAGATTTCGAGGATGCCCAATATATCCTCCCATATCGGTTTAGCCCCGTGTATTCTTATCGTGAGTTATTGGATTCTATTTGGACTCCGGCACATAAATCTTATGAAACGCTCGCTGATTATGCCTCCTTTGCTTTGGAGGAAATTGGTTCCTTCCTTGAAATGTGGAGGGAGGTTCGGGATTCACATACCTATCTTACCGAAATTTTTGATTTACAATTGTTAGATGAAAAGATCTATCTGGACAACCATGCTCCTTATTTTGATCAGACCGAAAGTGCATGGAGAGATTTACGGGCACACTTTTCTATGCTCATCTACCCCTGGATTATGAAACAGTATTCTCCTAACTAATTTCGAAAACTATATATATATATGATTTCTTGACTTCTTTTCGTAATGTCGAAAGCGCTGGTTATTTTTGCATCAAAGGGGGATGAGGAGTCATTTGCTCCTATTTTGAAGGGTTTAGAGATGCATAAGATTCCGTATGACTTTCATTTGTGTAGTGTGCATCGAACTCCTCATAAGTTGATGCCTCTTTTAGAGGGAGAATATGACTTTGTTATTTCTGGAGCTGGTTTATCTGCTGCACTACCTGGTGCTATTGCTGCTGCTATTACGAAACCGGTTATTGGTGTTCCTTGCTCTGGAAGTTATCAGGGATTAGATGCTTTTTTGTCGGTGATGCAGATGCCTCCAGGTATTCCTGTGTTGGGTGTTGGCGTTAATCGTGGCGAGGCTGCGGTTGCTAGTGCTTTAAAATTGACTCGGCCGTATCATGATGTTAATATTATTGGTGAACAACATTCGCGGGCTCAGGAGAGGTGTGAGCAAACATTACGTGAATTTGATGTCTCTTTTCGAAGTACGCACAAGATTGAGAAGAATGCTGTGAATATTGAATTTGTTTCTTTGGATGAGACTCTTCCTGAGAAAAATGATTTGGTGATTCAGGTTCCTTTGCTATTGGATGACGATGATACTGCTGAGGCTGCATTAAATGTGTTGAAACATGCACAGAATAACTTGTGGGTTGGATTGAATAATGGTGTTAATGCGGCTATTGCTGCGATTCAGATTATGAATAAAGATGGAAAGTATAATGGGTATTTGAAGGAGTACCGCGAACATAGAAAATTAATGAAGGGTGATGATAATGAGCAATAAACAGGCATATTTTGCAGAGGCTATAGCTACCTTCGGACTCGTCTTTATTGGGGCTGGCGTGGTGTTAGCTGACGCTGTATCGGGAGGAAAGATTGGGATTTTAGGAGTTGCGATTGCACATGGTTTGGTATTAATGTGTATGATTTATGCTACCGCTCATATTTCTGGAGCTCATATTAATCCTGCTGTTACGATTGGTTTATTGATTACTAAAAACATTAAGGCTGCTAAGGCAATGGGATATATCGCTTCACAGTTGGTTGGAGCTATTGTGGCAGCAGTACTTCTTAAGATTATCTTTGTGAGTGCTCCAACGACTGCTTATCTTGGAACTCCGGTTCTTGCTAGTGGATTAAGTGTTACGGGAGCGATTATTGTGGAGGCTATTCTTACCTTCTTTCTTGTATTCACTATTTTTGGAGTTGCTGTTGATAAGAGAGCGCCTTCTGGTGTGTATGGGGCTGCTATTGGACTTGTATTGACTTTTGATATCTTGGTGGGCGGTATTCTCACGGGAGCTGCTATGAATCCTGCAAGAGCGTTTGGACCTGCATTGGTTTCTGGACATTTCACTAATCACTTAGTGTATTGGATTGGCCCTATTCTGGGAGGGATAGTTGCTGCACTGATGTATAGTAGATTTTTATTATCTACAAAGAAACAATAAGATGGCGAATTTTGATTTTTCTACAATTAAAGTAAAGGCTCCCGAGCGTTTGAAGTTTGGATGTGGGGGGATTCCATTGAGTACTGCTAAACGTAATACTCCTGAAGGGGTTAAACAGATTAGCTCACTTGGTTTATCTGCTATGGAATTGGAGTTTGTGCATTCGGTTAACTTGAATACTGAATCGGCTGCTGTTGTTAATGCTATACGAGAGGAGCAGGATACTACGCTTACGTGTCATGGAAGCTATTATATTAATTTGAATGCTGTTGAGGCAGAGAAGCGGAGGGCTAGTCGATCTAAGGTGTTGGATGCAGCGAACATGGCTCGGCAGGCGGGTGCGTGGAGTTTGGTGTTTCATGCCTCTTATTATTTGAAACAGGATCCTACTGACGTGTATGCTCGCACTAAAGACCAATTGAAGAAGATTGTTACTGAGTTACAGGATGTAGGTAATGAGATTTGGATTCGTCCGGAGACTACTGGGAAAGGTACGCAATTTGGAACGGTTACTGAGATTGTAAAATTAAGTCAGGAATTGGATCAGGTGATGCCTTGTGTTGACTTTGCACACTTGCATGCGCGGACGAATGGAAAATATAATACTACTGCCGAATTTAAGTTGGTGTTGGATGAGATTGAGAAGGGTCTTGGTCGTGAAGGACTAGATAACATGCATATTCACATGTCAGGAATTGCGTATGGCGAGAAAGGTGAGAAACATCACCTGTTTTTGAAAGATTCTGACTTTAATTATGAAGATTTGATCAAGGTGTGGAGGGAGTACACTATTAAGGGTGCGGTTATTTCTGAAAGTCCTAATTTGGAGAAGGATGGAATGTTGATGCAGAAGTTGTTTAGGGCCTGATTTCTTCTCCTACTGGGTTGAGTCGGTATTTTGATAATTGACTGCTCAAATAATGATATTCTTGGTTGTCTGCGCCCTCTACATATCGAATAAACTGAGAACTCGCATAGATAATGATGTCTCCCAACCGATTGTTCGACCCGGATAGATATTCTTCACCTATCTCCGAAGGATGACATACTTCTACGTCGCCAGCATTTGCACCCTGTTTTCGCGCAATGAGTAAGGGATTACCTGTGCCATCGTTTGCGATAAGGCCTGCTCGAACTAGGGAGCCACCCTTAGGAAAGACGGGATTCGTTGAACTCCCCACATTCCAGACGCGAACGAGCTCGCCGATGTCAAAGCTATCGAGTTTTCGGTAATAAAACGTAATTTCAAACATAGCTTCAGAGTTTTGTAGCCTGTTAAAAAGATATCCATTTTAGATAGCTATATAAATTGGGTTTTAGTTGCTTGTGCTATGGGAATTGGAATGTATGAGGGGACGGTAACGGATATTGAATATCTGAGCGATAGCGTTTTTGTTCTTTCTTTATCGGTGCCTAAAAAATTTACTTTTGTTGCTGGACAATTTGTTAATTTTATGTTTGAGGAGGATGGAAAAAAGCATCCTAAATCCTATTCCATTTTTAATCCGCCTTCTGAGACGGGAGTTTTGAAGTCTTGTATTAAGTTGATTGATGGAGGGTATGCTAGCGAGAGATTTAAGAATATGAAGAACGGAGAGGTTATTTCTTTTCGAGGTCCTATGGGTGGTTTGCGCTTTGAACCTGCAAATAGTAAACACTTTTTTGTGTGTACGGGAACGGGCATTACTCCTTTTTACTCGATCTTTAAGGAGTATGTTGCTTCGAAACCGGATCATCAGTTTACCTTGCTTTTTGGGACTCGGAATCAGAAGGATATTATTTTACGTTCTGAATTTGAGAAGATGGCAGAGGAATTTGATAATTTTACGTACTTGGTTACGTTAACGCAGGAAAACTGGGATGGGTTGCATGGCCGGGTTCAGTCACACCTGCCAACTGATGTAACAGGTACTTCGTTTTACATTTGTGGACTGAAGGATATGGTGTTGGATACTCGACATACCTTGCTTGCTCAGAACGTTGAGAGTGATCATATTAAGATTGAGCGGTATACATAACACTTTTATAGCTGACTTATTGTTATTTCTCTATGAAACATTTTCCTATTGATAAAGTATTTACTGTTCTTAAAAGGGAGACTGCTACATACAAGGTACCCATCGTTGATTTGATTGCGGTACAGACTTCTGATCCTGCTAAGGTGTTGATTGCTACTATTCTTTCTGCTCGTACTAAGGATGAGACAACTTCCGCGGCATGTAAACGGCTTTTTGTTTTAGTGAAAACGGTTGCGGATTTACGGAAAGTTACGTTGAGGCGGTTGGAGAAACTTATTTATCCGGTTGGGTTTTACAAGACCAAGGCTCGACATTTGAAGATGTTGCCGGTTGTTTTAGATTCAAAATTTGATGGTGTGATTCCTTCGACCGTGGATGAACTGATTGAATTGCCGGGCGTTGGAAGAAAGACTGCGAACTTGGTTGTGGCGGTCGGTTTCAAGAAGCCGGGGATGTGCGTGGATGTTCATGTGCATCGGATCTCTAATCGATTGGGATATATTTCTACGAAGAATCCTTTGCAGTCAGAAATGGCGTTACGTGATAAATTGCCGATGAGAATGTGGGAGGAGTACAATCGGATGTTAGTTGCGTTTGGTCAGCATTTGTGTCGGCCTACATCGCCTTGGTGTTCGAAGTGTCCGGTTTCTAAGTATTGTGATAGAGTTGGCGTAGGGCGGAGTAGGTGAACGTTCTTGTTCCCGAGGTTGTTGAAAAAAAGATATTTTCAAACCTCACGGAACAGTTCCGTAATTATTCACTCTTCTGAAGAAGCTTTGCCAGCTTCTCGCCTTAAACAGTCGGGAATGAAGACTGACATACTTAGAAATCGCAGATTTCTGGCACCCCGCTCACTCTGTTCGGTGGTACTGAGCAATGAAACATTGCTGGTA
>JAQBWB010000027.1 GCA_027623355.1 Nanobdellota archaeon
ACGAGTCGAAGAGGCTCGACTGGAAGCCGGCAAAGATTCAGATTAGTGAATAATTACTTGTAAAAGGAATCTTTATATACTCCTAATGTCTTATTTTTTTATGAAGATTAAACGTGTTCTAGAGCAAAATGATACTGTCCTGCAGGTGGTTTCTAAGTTCAAGTATCGGGATTCTTTATGCACCTTAATGAAGGGATTGAACGGTAAGAAGGTATGTTACATCTCTTTGAACAAGCCTGCATCGAATGTACGTGAGGGATTGAATAATAAGAATATTTCTACTGCGAATACTTTCTTTATTGATGCTGTTTCTGCCTCTTTAGGGCATAACTTGGAGATCGATAATGTGATGTATGTGTCTAGTCCTTCCGCACTTACGGAACTGAGTATTGCTATTATTAGCGCGCTTAATGGTAATAACTTTGATGCGTTTGTTTTTGATTCTCTTTCGACATTAGATATCTATAATCTGGGAAGTGAAAGTGAGCGATTTACGAGAAAGATTATTAATTCTATAAATGCTAAACATAGTAAGGGAGTTTTTATTTGTTTAGAGGATGATCTGGATTGTTCTTTGGTTAAGAATTCGTTGCTGAGCTTAGATACTGTTTTTCAGCCCTATTTGCAGAAAGATGTTAGGAGTTTAGGCGGGGCTGCTGCCTTTTTGCTGCTCATTATTGGATTGCCTTTGGCTGCTTTTGGTGGTGAAAGTGTATCGCATTCTACTCCGATAGGATTTAGTGTAGCGGATGTAGCTATAGAGCAAGTCAGCTCTCTGTTTGTTCCTCAACTTATTTCGTATTTGATTATTATCCTTGCATCTGCCTCTTTTATCTACAGAAGACACTTCTTGGATCCCCTTCCTGAATCTACTTTATTGGAGATGAAAGGATCCTCAAAGAGTAGACTTCCAGTAAGATTGGTTGTAGAAAAAATAAAAAATTGGAAAAAAAAGAGAAACTAACTCTTATTGTTACTTTTGCTCTTGTTTTTGTTCTTGTTCTGAGATTTTCTTGCAGCGCTTGTTAGACCGCGTGCAGCTCTTCCTCGAACGTCAACAATCCAGTTAATCTTCTTATCTTTCTGGATGACTGGATGAGTTTTGTCTACAAGAATTATTTCGTACCACATGTATTGGCCGGTTTCTGCTACATAGTATGAATTCAATACTTCGCAGTTCTTGAAATCCTTTGCGGCTCTCTGTTCGGCAATCCACTGATAGCTCATGTTGACTACTTTCTTTCGTCTCATGGCTCTTGATCTTCTTCCGCTTGCGAACTTGGGACGCATACGTTTCTGACGCATTAGGCGTTGACGAACTACAATGTAGCCTTGTTTAGCTTTATATCCTAAAGAACGTGCACGATCAATTCTTGTTGGTCTTGGAATTCTAAGTGTAGTAGGTTCCTTTTTCCAATCGATTACTCTTTGTTTCCAGATATCTTGGAGATTTTCCTTTGGTTTTTTCCAAAGCTCTCTCACATACTTATACATACTCATTTTCTTAGCCTCCGTTGTGTACTCTTTCGGTTCAGGTAAGCAACTACCCACATCCCTTAGGGTGTGTAATTGCCGGCTTGTTTAAAAAGGTTTACTTTAGGTGTATGTGCATAGCTGCAAGACGGGCTTCAAGTCAAAATCGTGCCACTATGGGCTTTACGCCCATGCACGATTTTCATTTCTCGATGCGGTTTCATTTCCGTCAAACAGTAGCTATGCACATACTTTTAGGTTACAATAGAACTACCGTAGAATAATAAACTATTTATACGAAGTTAGATTCATTATTTGTATGGTAGTTGACGCATCCAATATGCATACGGTCATTAAGGGCTTTCCCGAGCAGTGTAAACGGGCTTTGGGACTAGCTAAAGGCATTATTGTTAGTAGTGAGATTACCTCTATTGTTATTTGTGGCATGGGGGGTAGTGGCATTAGTGGCGATTTGTTGAAGATGTACATGGCCAAATCTAAGATTCCTGTTTTTACGGTTCGTGATTATGTAGTTCCTGAATTTGTCGATCAATATACGTTGGTTGTTGCTATTTCATATTCAGGTAATACTGAGGAGACGTTATCTGCATTTGCCGATGCTAAAGAAAGAGGGGCAACATTGGTTGCCATTACTTCGGGCGGTCAGCTTGCTGGGAAATGTCAGAAAGTAATTAGAGTTCCTGGAGACTTGCAACCTAGAGCTGCATTAGGATATTTGTTCTTTTCTTTATTGGGATTATTGTATAACTCTTCGATTATTGAGGTTTTTAATGATGATATTAACGAGATGCTCCATATTTTAGGTGATCCTAAAGCTCTTGAGGAGAAGGGTGAAGAAATTGCTAAACGTTTGTATGGTACTATCCCTGTAGTGTATAGTTCGGCTTCATTTAGTGCTATTGCTAAAAGATGGCAGACTCAAATTAATGAAAATGCTAAGTATGCTGCTTTTCATTCCACGTTCTCGGAAATGAACCACAACGAAATTAATTCGTTCATGCATATGGAGAAGGGAACCTTTAGTTCTATTATTCTTAAGGATAGAAAGGATCACCGAGCTGTTAAGAGACGGATGAGTATTTGTAAAGAGGTCATGGAGAAGAAGACTGAGGTTATTGAGATTGATATTCTGGGTAGTTCTTTACTCGCTCGAATGATGTATGCTGTGCACCTTGCTGATTATGTTTCTTATCATCTTGCCTTACGTGAGCGCATTGATCCTACTCCAGTAGAAGTTATTGAGTGGTTGAAGAAGCAGTTGGTAGAGTAATTTCTTTTTTGCTTATTAAATCGTCTATTGCTTCTGGGTTGAATTTTGCTTCTAATTGTTCTAGGGTTGTTTTTGGATTTTCTTTTAGGTGTTGTTTTATTTTATCGTAGGTTTCTTCGTCTCGTTGTTGTTCTTTATCGATGACTGCATGGATATGTTTGCAGTATTGATGGATTGCCTGCATTCTATGGAGAAAATGGGGGCAGGTGCATGTCTTTTCCTCAAGATTTACATCGTAGGTGTCTTTTGTTCCTTGGACTTTGTAGATGTTGTCTTGATTTTCTATTTGCATTTGTAATTGAGGTGGGTGGAGATATTTAAAGGCTTTTCTTGGCTGTATGTGCATAGCGTCTTCGAAATTCTTACCTTTTGCCTCTGAAGGTGCTGCGTCCCCGGATGGGGCTTCCCCCGCGACGCACCTGCTTCTGAGGAAATAAGGAATTTCGACTTAAGGACGCTATGCACAACTCTTGGCTACAACAATTCTTATAAACTGAGTTAGGTTACTTTTTTTGGGGATTTAGATGTGTCGATAACCTGCGATGAGTACGCTAGAGGAAAAAAATGTTTTTAAAATCACTTACACTGAGCAACATAAGATCGTACGAGCATCAGACTATTGAATTTCCAACGGGATCTGTTTTGTTATCAGGAGATATTGGTTCTGGGAAAAGTACTATTCTTCTTGCTATTGAATTCGCTTTATTTGGAGTTCGAAGGAAGCATCTTTCTGGTAGTTCTTTATTGAGACATGGGAAGACTAAAGGTGAGGTTGAGTTGCAATTCGACATGGAGGGCAAGGATGTTCTCATTAAACGTGTTTTGAAGCGAGGACGGGATGATGTGAAGCAGGAGGCTGGCTACATCGTCGTGGATGGGATGAAGAAAGAGGGGACGCACGTTGAATTGAAGTCTGCTATTTTGTCTTTGCTTGGCTATCCTAGTGATTTGCTTACTAAAAGTAAGGATTTGGTGTTTCGATATACTGTTTATACGCCTCAAGAATCTATGAAGCAGATATTACTTGATGATACTGAATCTCGATTGAATACATTAAGAAAGGTTTTTAATATTGACAAGTACAAACGGATTCGAGAGAATGCTGCTATTTATTCTAGTCATTTACGTGAGAAAAGTAAGTTGTATGAAGGATTACTATTGGACTTGCCTTTGAAGGAAAAGGAGTTGGTCGAACGAAAAGCGTTGGTTTCAACTTTGGATAGAGATCTTGCAACGTTGCGTCCTTCTCTAGAGAGTGCTGCAGGTGTATTGAAAGAAAAGACTGCGAGCGTTGCTTCTTTAGAGGAGACGATTAAGGTTACTGTGGAATTAAGAAAGCAGCTTGCAGTTGCGGAGCAGTCATTACACACTACCTTAGAGCAGCACCAGCGCACTGGAAAAGATATTGAGGTGTTGCAGGGTGACATTGAGATACTTTCTAAGGATGATCCTTACGAAATAGAGGATGTTGCTTCGGCGGTCGCTAGCGCGGAGATTGCCTTACGGGAGGCTGGCGAAAAGCAGTTAGCATTAGCTAAGAGGAAATCTGAGGTTGATGTAACCAGAAGACAGGCTACGGAAACGATTACTAAGATTAGTTCATTGGATAACTGTCCGTTGTGCCTGCAGCAGGTTGCCCATTCGCATAAGTCTGCAATTATTTCGAAAGAGGAAACTACTATTAAGAGGGCTACTGCTGATCTTGCTGTTGTTGTTTTGGAAGAAAAGAAGGTTGTTGATTTATTGCAGAAGATTCAGGAGGAGCTTGTTGTGTTACGTAAAAAGCAGGCTGATATGCAGGCTGCCCTTCTTCGAAAAAAGAATTTGGATGAGAAAAAAGAGCGAGTTGTTGTTTTACAAACTGAAAAGAACGGACTGAAGGGGAAGATTGGTCAGATAAATGTTTCGAAACAGGAATTGCAGGCGAAATTGGATGCGCAGAAAGATGTTGATACGATTTATGCTTCGGCTAAATTTGATTTGGAAAAAGCTCGAGAGGAAGAGAGAATTCTTGCTATTAACATGCGAGAGCTCGAGGTTAAGAAAGAGGAAGGTGGGAAAGCTATTGTTACCTTGGAGACAGATATTGCTACTAAAAAGGGTGCTGAACTTAGTTTGTTGCAGGTTAAAGAATATCAGCAGTGGATATCGGAATTTTTTATCAATCTCATGGCTACGATGGAGAAACATGTGATGTTGTCGGTGTATCATGAGTTTAATGATTTGTTTAAGGAGTGGTTTTCTGTTTTATTAGAGGATGAAACATTATCTGTTCGCTTGGATGATGAATTTACGCCCATTGTTGAACAGAATGGATATGAAAGTGCCTTTGAATACTTAAGTGGTGGAGAGAAGACTTCTATTGCTTTGGCGTATCGTTTGGCGTTGAATAAAGTTATTAATGATGTTATTTCTGATATGAAGACAAAAGATTTCTTGATTTTGGATGAGCCGACCGATGGGTTTTCATCTGAACAGTTGGATAGGATGCGCTTGGTGTTAGAACAGCTTGATATGAAGCAAGTCATTATTGTTTCTCATGAAACTAAAATTGAGACGTTGGTTGATCATGTTATTCGTGTTCGCAAAGAGGAGCATGTGAGTTCTATTGAGAATAGATGAGTTTAAAAATACTGATTGATTTTTTAGTTTTTTGATGGGGCTGTAGTGTAGCTTGGTATCACTCACGGCTGGGGGTCGTGCAACCGGAGTTCGAATCTTCGCAGCCCCATTTCTTATAAAACCGTAGGGCGAATACTCACTTGAGAATATTGTCAGAGTTGTTGGTAATACCTGAGGAGACTCATGTTATAGTATTTTTCCTGTAGCCATGATGGGATACAAACCAGCAGAATAAATAATTAGTTACTTTACTTCTGACCCTTACTTCTTTATCTTGATTGTCCTTCGGACTTGATTGATTTGCCCCGACTCTAACCTATAGTCTGCTTCGCAGGATTTATTGGAAATGGAAATTTTACTTCTCCGTTCCTCGAGCTTCTCCCTGCGGTACTTGACCACGTTGCACTCTCGCTTCGCTCTGGGTATTTAACAGGGGCCGATGTTTAGTTTTTAGAAAAGGGAGAATCGGGAAAGAGTGGAGAATTCAGCATCTCATCAATAGAATCTTTTGTCAGACCGTAGGTTGCTCGTGTTCCATCGTCATATCTCATCACGACAACCTTGCTCGCGCATTGACCTGATTTGGGAGCTAGATAGTCTGTGTGTTTAGCGATTCCTTCTAGATTTGCCTCTTTACTTGGAAAGTTGACTACTTTGAATTCACCGCTTTTTCCTCTTTCTTTGAAGTTGCCGCTCGATTTATCTTGCATGAGGATACCCAATAAGATATTCTTCATGTGTTCATAGTCCTTGCCGATTTGTACTTTGTTCATTTGTATTCATTAATTGATTTTTTTATAAATATCTTTAGTGTTATGCTGCTCTCAAAGCGTAATTTGACTTATGGCTGCTCTCAAAGCGTAATTTGACTTATGGCTGCTCTCAAAGCGTAATTTGACTTATGATTGTAGGTTGTGTTTTTTGGTAGCTGCATCTGTTTTGTATTTTAGTTTTTCCTAACTTGTTGATAGTTTTTATGTTGATAGTTTTTACGGTGCTCTTTAAACCGATGAAGATGGTTTCTTGTAGGAGTTCCATGAATATTTCCCGTATTGTAAACGGTGGCGACGTCTTTTGGACGGTAGCCGGTCTGTTTACTATGGGCTCTGATTATTTTTGCAGTGTAACGAAGATTGGTTTCGGGATCCATTAATCCTTCAAAGGTTCCTCGATAGCCATGTTCGATTGCTACTTGGTACATGATTTGTCCTAGGCCAACAGAGGTTGCTAATTGCTTCCTAAAGGTTTTGGCGTCTAGTGAGGGATCTTTCTTTTTTAAATCTCTAAACACTCTAGCGTAGAGATTATTTCCTTTGCCGTCTTCACGAATGTGTTTGTCTACATAGCGCTTTTGATATCCTGGTTCGTGTAGAGTTGCTTTTTCTGGTTCCTTTTCGCCACCTGATTCAGTCATCACCGTAGCATACAACAGACTTTGAAACAGACTTTGATCAGGGATTCCTTCTTCCTTTGAGACTTTGTTAATAAGATATTCAAGGTTGTAGCCCTTAGACTCTGGAGTTTTCTGGATGATTTTTTCAGTAATAGGCGTGGTTCCTGGAAGTGTTAGTTCCTGGCCTTCGAGGATGAGGTTGGGATTCTCGAGATTATTCACTGTTTGAATAGCTCTCCAGTCCATGTTGTACTTTGCTGCGATGCCTGAAAGTGTTTCTCCAGATTCAACGGTATGTACACGCGTTTCTTGTTTCTTTTCATCTGCTTGCGCAGGAGAACCGGCTAGCGCTGCATAGAGCATGAATGCTGCGGTAATATTTAGTGTGTTTTTCATTTTATTAGGTCTAGAAATCCAAGAACAGCTCATCCATCTCGTAGCCGCCTACCTTTTTTTTGTTGAGGAGGGCCATCTTCGGCTTTTTTCCGTGGCTGCCCTTTACTTCATCTAGCTCGAACTCATCGTCGTCTTGGGATTCTTGGAGTTTTGCTGTTTCAGAGTCCTCAGTATCTTCAAGATTGTCAACTTCGTTTTCTGGTTCATCTTCAATATATCCGTATTGGTCCATGTCTTCCATAGTAACTACCTCTTGGTTGTAAATAGTCAGGATTAGGTGATATATAAATCTTTCTATTTTGTTATTATTCTAAAGTAGTTACTTCTTGTAGCGGATCTTGGTATAGTGCTTACACTCTCGACAGAACCAGATGATATTGGGAGATTTGGTACGTACACGCGCATTTAGGCTGGGGATCATTATAGCCTTGCAATGGTTGCAGATTTGGCGCTTAATTGTGGTTTCTAGCTTTATTTTGAACTTATTTCTAAGATAGTTAACTTTCTTAGCTACTTTAATTGAGGGTTTCTTAGCTCTTGTAAGCGCTTTTGCTTTGCTTATGAGTATTGGAATGAGTTGCTTTGCTTCTTTCTTTGCTTTGAGCTTTTTTGCTATTTTCCTCTTCATGGAGTCTGTATAATCTGTGGTACATATTAATGTTTTCTTCTCTGAAAGTGTGACTTATGTGTTACTTAATGGAAAAGTTTATATAGGAAATGTCCTATATGTATTACATAATGGATAATAAGGTTAAAAAGTACAGGAAAATGCTTAAATTGAGGCAGAATGAACTTGCTGAACAGCTCTCTGTTAGTCGGCAGACTATTATTGCTATAGAGGCTGGAAAAAGAGATCCTTCATTATCTTTAGCGTTTAAGATTTCAAAACTGTTTAATTTGTCGGTAGAAGATGTTTTTAATCGGTGATGGGTGCCTTATCGATGCAGTATTTCAGAAAATCTCCGATTGTATTTAAGGGAGGTAATTTTTCACCCATTATGTATTCAATTCCTAACATATGATCTGCTTCTATAGTGAGTATAACTGCTTGATCTTCATCGATATTGAATTTAACTCCTAACAAAGAGGTAGGTCATAATCATTCCTTATTTGCTGAGGTGTAATCTCTAGACAGCCTTTCTCTTCAACAAGATACTTTACTAAAATATCAATTCCCCGCTCTGCAATCCTGGGATTTGAATATTGGGTTATATCGATTGGCATACTCGATGTAAATCCACCTTGCTTTAAACACATATTCGTTCTGAGAGATACCTTTAATAATTATCAGGGATTCCTTGTTTTATGTTTGGGTTCCTAAAGAAGTTATTTGCTGAACCGAAAGAGGAAGTGGAGATTGTTGCACTTGCTAGTTTGAGATCTTGGTTTGATGAGCATTCTACTCCTTTGGTTAATGATGCTCAGGTATCGTTGAGTGGTGTTAAAAGTAAGATTGTGGATGAACTTTCATCGATGAATGTATTGGTTGAGACGTTACGTGATGCGAAGCTTCATAATCCTGATATTGAGGTTCGAGAGAAGCAGTTTATGGAGGGGAATAGAACTTCTTACATTATTGGTATTGAGGCTTTTCTTAAAGTACTTGAACTTCCTGAAAAGACTGAGGAGTTGGATGCGTATCTTGAGACGTTTAGAGTCTCGTTAGAGCGTTTTACTAAGGCTACGGTTCGTCCTTATCAGATTTTGCAACACTTTTTTGCTAATGAGACGGGAGATATTGCATTTCGTATTAGGAAGCTAGAGGGGTTGCATAGTGAACTTGCCTCTTTAACTAAGGATGGGGTGGCGGCAAAGCTTACAACGGTAAAGGATGCTATTGCCTCATTAGATGCTTTGCTTTCTAGAAAAGCTAGCTATGAAAAGGAATTGAAAGGTTTTGAGGAAACACTTGCCGGGTTTAGTAAAGAAAAGGGGGAGTTGGCAAAGAAGCTTGAAGCGTTGCAAGATTCGGTTAGATACAAAGATTTGTTGAGTATGAAGGCGGACAAGGCTATTCTTATCAAGCAGTTGCAGGAGCATTATTCTATAATCAGGCAGCCGTTTTCGATGTTAGGGGCTGCATTAAAGAAGTATGAACGTATTACATTAGAGGGTGCCCATGTTATTTCTTGGTATCTGCACGATGCGGTTGAAGCCGTGGAGAGAGATGCTTCTTTGCAGATTGTTACGCTTGTTGCAATGTTACAGAAAGCGTTGAGTTCTTGCTCTATAGATCTTCGAGATAAGAAACGACAGCGGGCGATGAGTGCTAGTGCATTGATCACTCGTGAATTACTTCTGGCACAACGAGAAAAGCTTGTTTCTTTGCGTTCTCGTTTAGAGGGGATGGGAGAGAATATTGCGAATCATGTTGTTCGTGATGAAGAACAGTTATTACAGGATTCTTTGAGTCAAACTGAACGAAAGATTGAGCATGCTATTAACTCTCAAAGTGAACTTCAAGAGTCTTTAGAGAAAATTGACATTGATAAGGAACGTGAAAGAACGGCTCGATTGATGGCTGAAGTGTTTAAGAGGAAGATTGTTATTTCTTGATTTGTGCTTTTTCAACTGCATCTTTTCCTGGCGAGGTTCCGGTTTCGATTAATTCTAATGTTGCTCCGCCTGCACTTGTTATTGTTGTGAATGCATCTTGGGCTTGATGTTGTATGATTCTTGATACGGTGTCTCCGCCTGCTGCAATCTTTATGCCCTTGCATTTTTTTACTGCTGCGAATAGGGTTTCATCGGTTTTTGAAATTGCTTCTACGCGAGGATCTTCAATTGAATAGGGTCCTGATTGGAGGTAGATGGATGCTTGCTCAATTGCTTTTCCCATTACCTCTAATGTTTTTGGGCCTTCTGCAACGGCTAACCATCCTTGCGGGATTCCTGTTTGCTCCTTGTGTAATTTTATTTCTGTATCAACTGGTAGCATTCCCGATTTATTGGGGAGTTGGTTTGCAATGGTGTGGTCTAGGCCATTGATTACGTGGACATTATTTTTCTGTGCTCTCCCGAGTACTTTGTAGGCGAATACTATTTGTTCTCCTTCCTGGCCCCAGCGGATATAGGAGTCTCCGATGATCGATTTTATTTCTTTATCGGTGATGTTGAGAAGTGTTTTTAATTCGTCGCTCTTCTTTTTTTGTAGTTTTTCGATGAGCGCTGCTGAACGTTTTTTGTCTTTACTGTCTTTCGTCTCCTTTACGATCATTTCATTGTAGGATCTTACAATATTTCTTACTTGCTCTTCGTTTTCGTCGATAATGGTATCGTAGTGCTCTGCAAGCAAAAAGGTATAAGTTACTGCTCCTCCTATGAGTAGATAGTCGCCTTTGCGCATTTCTCTTAATAACTCATATGCTACTGTGATTTTTGAGGTGATTCCTGGGTCTGACTCTATTTTTCTTCCGGATAGACCGAATACGAATGAGCCTCTTTGATTTTGCTCTAGCGTTTTCTTAAGAGCACCTATCTTTTCGAGGACATCGGCGTATTGTAATCCGTAGACAACTTCGCCTCCTTTTTTTGCGATTTCTAGGGGGGTAGTTGCTATCGTTGTTTCCTTGCGATGATTTTGTGTTTCTGCTTCGTTTACGTAGATTTCTGCTAGGGACGCATAGAATTTTCCTAGTTCGGGGTCGTTTTGGTTCGCACCTGGATCGTATCTGACGTTTTCGAGGACTACAATCTGTCCGGGTTGGATTGTGTTGGCGATATTCTTTACTTCTTCTCTATTATCGTTCACACTCTTTGGAGTTTTATCTTCGAAAGCGTTTGGAGCTAGAAGAACTTCGTGCTGTAGAAGATTTTCTTGTTCTAGAATGCGTTCAAGTCTTTTTGCTACGGGGGCCATGCTGTAATCAGGGTCACTCCCGCGAGGACGTCCGCACCAGCCTGCAGCTAGTACTATTTTTGCTTTGTTTTTTATTAAATAGGCGAGTGTTGGAAGAATGTCTCTTATTCTTGTCTCATCTACTACTCGCTCGGGATCTAGAAGGTCTTTAGAAACGTCTAACGGTAAGTCTAGTCCTGCACGGACCATAACGGTTTTGTTGTTAACATCGATGTCTTTTACGGTCTTGAGATAGGTCATAGTATTTAGTTTCTTGAAGGACTATATAAAATTTGTTACTAAACAAATAAGGGTAGAAAGACGAGTGCTACTATTGTTATTAATTTGATTAGGATGTTAATTGAGGGTCCGGAGGTGTCTTTTAGGGGATCTCCTACGGTGTCTCCTACAACGGTTGCTTTGTGGACATCGGATCCTTTTCCGCCTAGATTACCGGATTCTACATACTTCTTTGCGTTGTCCCAGGCTGCTCCTGAATTGGCCATGAAGACTGCCATTAGGAATCCCACAACAGTAACTCCTACTAGTAATCCTCCTAGTGCTTGTATGCCTAGGAAATATCCGACTAGAATGGGTGCTATGATTGCTAGGATGCCTGGTAGAATCATTTCTCTTAATGCTGCCTGAGTTACTATTTCAATACATTTGTTTGAATCGGGCTTTGCGGTTCCTTGCATTAAGCCTTTGATGGTCTTGAATTGTCTTCTTACTTCCTCTACAACCGCATAGGCCGCTTTTCCAACCGCTTTCATGGTTAGTGCTGAGAAGAGGAACACGATCATTCCTCCTAGGAAGAGTCCTACAATGGCCTCTGGTGAGGTGATATCGATAACGGTTTTTACTCCGGTAAGTTGTTCTGCAATTTGTGTAAATGATGCGAAGAGTGCTAATGCGGTTAATCCAGCTGAACCAATGGCGAATCCTTTTCCGATTGCTGCTGTGGTGTTACCTACTGCATCTAGATCTTCGGTTCTTTTTCTTATTTTTCCGCCTAATCCTGCCATTTCGGAGATACCTGCTGCATTATCTGCTACAGGACCGTAACAGTCTGTTGCTAGAGTGATACCTAACGTTGAAAGCATTCCTACTGCTGCGATTGCTATTCCGTATAATCCTCCATACTGGAAACTTATTAGAATTGCTGCACAGACTGCTAGAACGGGAACTGCGGTTGAATGCATTCCTAGTGCTAGACCTTCAATAATGGTGGTTGCTACACCAGTTTTAGCTGCTTTTGCTACGGACTGTGCTGATTTCCTTGAAGATGAGGTGTAGTGCTCGGTTGCTAACCCAATGATGATTCCTGCTCCTAACCCGGACATCATGGCATAAAATACTCCTAGACCATGGGAATTGGGGATGACTGCTCCTATTACAAAGAAGGAAGCTATTGCCATTAGGGCTGCTGCAATGTAGATTCCCTTATCAAGAGCGTGCTGAATTTTTTTGTCATCTGTAACACGTACAAAAAACATTCCTACAATAGAACAAATGATTCCTAGTGCTGCTAGGATTAAGGGTAAGATAACGTATCCATCAGGAACACGTGTGGTAAGAGTAACTGCAGTACCAATAACCATCGCTGCAATGATTGAGTCAACATAACTTTCGAAGAGGTCTGCGCCCATACCGGCGATGTCTCCTACATTGTCTCCTACGTTGTCTGCAATGACTGCAGGGTTTTTAGGTGAATCTTCTGGGATGCCTGCTTCTACTTTTCCTACAATGTCTGCACCTACATCTGCGGCTTTGGTGTAAATTCCGCCGCCAACACGTGCAAATAAAGCAATTGAGGATGCTCCGAAACCGAAACCGTAGATGATGCTAGGATCTCCAAAAATTAAGTATAATGTGGTTACTCCGAGAAGACCGAGACCGACAACGGTTAGTCCCATTACTGCTCCTGAATTAAAGGCAATTGAAAGTCCTTCGTGAAGAGATTTTTTTGAACCTTCTGCAGTTCTTGTATTTGCTTTGGTTGCTATACGCATACCCATGTTTCCTGCAAATGCGGAGAAGAATCCTCCGATGATGAAAGCGATGGCGATGTTTAATCCGATGAATTTAAACAATGAAGCGGCGACGATGACGAGAAAGACGGAAAGAATGATGTACTCTTTTTTTAGAAAGGTTAATGCTCCATGGTGAATGGCATCTGAAATTTCAATCATTTCCTTGGTGCCAGCTGGTTTTTGAATCAATTGATGTGCTTTTACTATTGCTACAACAAGGCTTAGAATGCTTATTACAATAATTATTGGTAGTATCATGTTATGCTTTTAACCCCTTGTGTGAGAAAGAATTGGGGTCCTTTAAAAAGATTTCTACTTGTGTAAAAAAATGATTGTAGATTGGGCTCTGTAGAAAGTCTCACTTCGTTCGGATTACCAGCTTCGAAATCTTGCTCCTAGGATATTAAGGCTGACATTTCCCGTATGGAGCAACCCCTTTGTCAGCCTAATTTTGTATCATGAGGATTTCGACTTAAAGCCGGTAACCAGGACTTTCTACTGAGCCGATTGAGGGGAAATATTTAAATACTAGAAATATCTGTGTTAATGTATGTATAAAAAAGGACAGGGATTACCTTGGCAGGTTATTATTATTGGGATTATTGCCCTTCTTGTCCTTGTCGTCGTTTTTGTGATCTTCAAGAATTCCTCAACTAATTTTTCAAAAGAGCTGAAAACACAGGAGGATACGAGAGAGGACGTCGCTGTTGAACTTCAAAAAATCTTTGGGGAGGAACGGGAAACTATCGAGGTACCGGCTACCTCAAGATCCACACTAATATGAACAACATAGTAATACAAACAATTATATAATGCGTCAGGATTGCATGAGATGTTAAAGAATAAAAAAGCTCAGGGATTGCCGTTGAATGTTATTATTATAGCTGTGATTGTTCTTGTTGTTTTGGTTGTGCTTTGGGTTATTTTTACTAGTCGAGCTGGTGAATTTAGTAAACAGGTTACTAATACTGATGATAAGCTCGACAAATTGGGCGTTGATGAAAGTACTGGAGAACTTACTGGACTCCCTACAGATATTTTGGGTGCATTCATACCCTTCATTCCTTTCTGGAGAAAACGACGTCGTTTAGTATAGAATTCTAGGTTATCAAAAGGTGCTTAGGAACTGTATTTCTGGCACCATTGGAAATCCCTGATTTCCAAAAGGTTTATATAGTACTTGAGCTGATTTGTATCTATCAGAATCTAAGTATATACTCAGAGGTGTCGTTTATGAAAAACAAAGGTCAAGGATTAAGTCTTAATACCGTTATTATTGCTGCAATCGTCCTTATTGTATTGGTTGTTCTTTGGGCAATCTTTACGGGTCGAATGGGTGCATTTAACAAAGGATTGGATGAACAGCAAGATGGATTAACTTGTGACAGTTCCACTATTGGTGGAAATGTTCTGGATGCTGCGGTTGACGGTGGTTGTCCGAGTGGATCTAAAATTCCTGGAAAATTCTCTGATGTTTCTGCAACTCAGATATGCTGTACTTCAGCATAACTTTTTTTCCTTTTTATGATAAAGATTAATGATGTTTCTGCATTTAAGATTGTAATACTCTTGGTGTTGCTCGCTGTTCTTTGGATGATGGTTCAGAAGTTGGTTCTTTTTAACGATACGTTTACGATCTTGGATGCGGTTGGGTTGCCATAACACGTTGTCGATAGCTGCGAATGGTGATTACCTTCCTTAGCATTACATGGGGCAAGGGCTCAGTAGAAAGTCTCACTTCGTTCGGATTACCAGCTTCGAAATCTTGCTTCTAGGATATTAAGG
>JAQBWB010000028.1 GCA_027623355.1 Nanobdellota archaeon
ATGCTAATTTGGACACTCCATAAACTAGGTCTTGCAAGCAACCTACGCCGAGCAGATAGGTGGGCAATCCAAAAAAGACTCCTGCTTGAAGATAAAAGACTCTTATTAGAGAAAGCGAAAGCCCTAGATCAAGAGGAAGGAAATGAAATTGAGAAGAAAATCACCTCACTTTCACAACGTATCACCACAAATCTAAGCTCAATGCGTGAAAAGAAAGACGCATATCGAAAGCTAAAAAGAAATCATGCTTCAAAGTCCGAAAAGAAACAAGCTAAAGAGCAGATGCAGGGATTACAGAAAAACCTCAAACACGATTACAATGCATGGGGATCTCTCTGCAACCGATTCCTGTCCGGTCACGAATACCACTAGAGTAATAACGAGTTCGAAAGGTTTATAACGACTTCTGGCACTAGAGCTATCATGGTATACCCCCTTGCAAAGCACATCTTTCCAAACCTATTCAAGGTATGGGTGCGTAAGGTAGATGGCCTAAACAACCTTCCTAATGGCCCCTTTATAGCCTGTATGAACCATTCCAGTTTCATAGATGATCTACTTGTACCAACCATCATCATCCCTCATGTTAATAAAAACATGCACATGTATGTGAACAGAAAATATTTCAACAACATCATTCTAAGGACGTTCCTTAATTGGGGAAATTCCATCCCAGTTGAAGTCTACAACGCTCCTGACAAGAAAGAGATAAACGACAAGGCATTCAAGGACGCAATACACTTTCTAAAAAAAGGAGAGATAGTAGGAATCTATCCAGAAGGACATAGAACCTCAGATGGAGAGCTTCAACAAGCAAGAAACGGAGCAGTAAAATTAGCAGCCAGTGCAAAAGTACCCATAGTACCGATAGCAATAACGGGTTCACGAGAAATTCTACCTAAGGGAAAATCTCTCCCCAAGTTGAAAAGAACTATAACTCTAACCATCGGAAAGCCAATAACGCTAAAATCTACCGCTCCAGAATCCTTTAACAATGCAACAAGATCAGTTATGAAAGAAATTGCAGCCCTTCTCGGCAAGGAGTACCGATTCTAATGGTAAGCAAAATAATAGATGCAGTTGCAATTCCCATCATAGAAAGCGTCACCAATATTTTTACAGGAAAAGTAACTGGTTACGAAAATCTTCCTAAGAAAGGAGGATATATTATAGCAGCAAATCATGACAGTTATCTGGATCATTTACTAATAGCAGTTCGCTTCTACAAACATCTAGGACACCGAGTACATTTTCTTGCAAAAAAAGAATTATTTGATAACTCTCTAAAGAAGATGTTTCACGAGTGGTCTGGTGCCATTCCTCTAGATCGTGAGGCCGGAGGAAAAGAAGCACTCAAATGGGGAATTAAATCACTAAAGGAAGGAAAAATAATAGCTATCCATCCAGAGGGAACACGGTCTCTAGATGGAAAATTACAACGAGGTAAAACCGGAGTAGCCCGCTTGGCACTCCATGCAAAAGTTCCAATCGTACCACTAGGTTTACGCGGAACGTTTGAAATATTACCTAAGGGGAAGAAAATACCTAAATTAAAAAAGGCAGACCTCTTTATAGGAAAACCTATGAGTTTCGAGAAGCAGTATGGATTCGGGGAAGATGCAAAAGTATTAAGAAAAATAACAACTACTATCATGAAAGAAATAGCAAAACTTACTAAAGAAGATTATCTCTTTGACAAGGAATCAACAAAAAAATGAAAATAACAATAATGGGTGCAGGATCATGGGGAACAACCCTAGCACATATCTTTACACAGCGTGGCCACCTAGTTACTCTCTGGGCTCGCGAGCAAAAAACTACAGAAGAAATAAACAATCATCATACCAACACCGCCTATCTCAAGAAAGTAAAGTTAGATCAATTGATAAAAGCAACCTCTAGCATCGAAGAGGCACTAAAAGATTCAGAACTTGCAATACTAGTCATCCCCTCCGCATACGTCCGCGACATAACTAAAAAGATGAAGGCTCATCTTCCAAAAACACTAAAAACCGTAATTTCAGCCTCAAAAGGACTAGAACCCATAACCGGCAAGCGCATGTCCGAAGTAATCAAAGAAGAACTCCAAAATGTAAATGTTGCAGTACTCACCGGACCCAATCACGCAGAGGAGGTTGTAAATAAGATACCTACAGCAACCGTCATAGCTTCCGAAAACGAAAAAATACGTTCCCAACTTCAAAAAGAGCTCACAACCCCAAACTTTAAAGTCTACCCGATAGAAGACATCATCGGAGCAGAGTATTGTGGAGCCCTAAAGAACATTTGTGCAATAGCAGTAGGAGTCTGCCAAGGTCTAAAACTAGGAGACAATGCAAAGGGATCAATTATCACACTCGGTCTTGCAGAGATGGCACGCGTAGGGAGCGTATTCGGAGCTAAACGCGAGACCTATTACGGATTGGCAGGAGTCGGAGACCTCGTAGCAACCTGCACCTCAACTCATTCCAGAAATCGTTATCTCGGAGAGCAGCTAGCAAAAAATAAAACGTTCGAACAAATTACAAAAGAAATGAATGGCATGGTAGCTGAAGGTGCAAACACCGCTCGCGTCCTTAACAACCTAGCAAAAAAACACCATCTTGATCTACCGCTCACCCAACAGGTATACGAAGTACTCTATAAGGGAAAAAATGTAGAAAAAGCAGTAAGCGACCTGCTTACCGCAATTTAATTTATTCTTCAGTAAATTCTTCTACCGTTGCTTTAAATTCAGAATCTTCCTTAATCTTCCCAGTAGCTTTCATGTATTCTCGTGCAATGATAAAGAATAACAATCCAAGACTCTTCCTTCCTTTGTTATTGCAAGGAATAACCAAATCAATATTATTGGACTGGTTATTGGTATCACACAAAGCAATGACAGGTACACCCACTTTGTTAGCATCAAGAATAGCATTTCTGTCCGGCCAAGCATCAGTAACCATAACTAATTTACATTCTCGATAGATATCTAATGCAGGGTTTGTAAGCATTCCTGGAGGATATCTTCCAGCAACAACATGGATACCCGTCGTTTTATGTAATGCATTCAACGGTTTCCACCCATTCTCTCGCCTACTGATAATTAAAATATCATTTGGCGCAAATTGCGATAGAAACTGCACAGCAACCTTAATACGCTCATCAATACGCTGTAAATTAAGAACACTCAATCCATCAGGTCTCACCTTATAGATAAATCGTTCCATATAGCGAGTCTTAAATTTAGTTCCAATATGAATACCGGATTTTAAATACATATCACTAGGTACAAGTAGATCTTTTTCAGTTGCCATTATTATTCCTCCATGTGCATTTTTATCGCCTCAGCACACTGTTGTTCTCGCGAAGCTTGCAAGAACCTTTGGCATTAATGAATAGAAAGAAGACTTTATTTATAAAGATTTGTTTCTAACAGTATCTCCGATGAGCGTTAGGAGCAGTTGCATCTTCAGGGCAAAATTCTTTCAGATCGCATGTGCACGTGCGTTGCGAGGGGTTGTTGCCGAACCAAGTGAGCGCTCAGGAATTTCGAAGATGGTTGCTTTAGCAGCCTACGAACGCTAGTGACTATGCTATGCACATACTTTCTAAGAGTTTGTTAACTAACCCGCCCGAGCAGTAAAGCTTTCCTGAATAATCCTACGATACGTCTCAGCATTACCAAGCACATACGTCTCCACCGTAACCGCAATAACGAGCACCACCAATGCAAAAACCAAGAACATGATAGTATTTTTTAAGATATGATTAAACCGTTCAGAAAAAGCCTCCTCTCGTAACAATCCCTTGGAGATAATACCTCCCGCCGTAGCAGCACACACATACGAAAAAGCCTCCAAAATCATGTGCGGAAACACTGTAGCAAATACTATTGAAAAATACACAAATGGATTATTCAAGGTACTAACAGCAGCAGTCTTCGCCAAGTTCCCAAAGATAGTTCCCCACACTGAAGCATTCCAGACAATCAAGAAAATACCTCCCTCGCCAAACACAAAGGCGGTAACAAAACAAAGAATCATCACACCCAGATTATTCATAAAAATATTCATAAACAAGCCCTGGCTAAACACCGCCTTACCGGCCGTGCCATAACCGTACAACACGTTAATCTGATCCTCAAAAATGTGGTTCGTTGCAAGCGAGGGCAACATCAAAGCAAAAAAAGAGAATCCCAACAACACACCTAGAAACAACAAAGTGTACACCTTAAACGAGTTGTGATGATCAATGAGAAACGTATGCAGATGAAACTCATCGTTTACACTTTCCATCTCCTCCTCCTGGAGCAACATCTGGTTAAGAGTCGGATAGATCATCAGGGAAATAAAGGCAACACCTACAATCGCAGGATCCTCTGGAAACAACAGCACAGCAGCACCAATACCAATAAAGGCATATCCTAATCCTAGAAGAAACGCATATATCGGTGTACGCTCAATGAGTTCAAGCGGATACAGTTTTTCCAGCACCATGTCCCATTTCCTCAAAAACCTCATCGATGTGATTGTTATTCCAACCTCGTTGCAATAACTGCGGTTTGAAATACTGTTGGAGATATTGTATAGTATATCCCTTTTGCACATACGCGGTAAGGTATTGTTTAAGCTGATCTTTCTGCACAGTAACTTTCTTTTTCTTGGAACGATGTACCACACCGAATGCAAGCATCGGAGAAACAATCAATGATCCTAAAATAGCGAGAAAAAGAGTATTTGACATTCCAGGGGCATATTGTTCTCTAACGCCAGATAAAAATCCATCCCCACCAGCAGCAGGTGTCAACTGTTCAACCTCGGGCTGCGAACTAGCGGCCTGAGAGGCAGCCTGTGAACTAGCAGGACTTCCTGCAGGTGCAGCAAGCTGAGTGTTCATTAATGAGGTAACCGAAGCCGTTATATGAGCAACGCTTCCAGCAATAACAAGCTTATTTCCATTACTAGAATCAAGGGTTAACAAAGAATCTCCACTCAAACCAAGAGTTTTGATAACTTTATGTTTAGCAGGATTACCAATCAAAACGAGTTTGTCAGCAGGTAAATTCACATCAGAATCAAGCCGACTCCTACTCAGCCCATAATGATCCATAAATGATAAAGCAACAGCCTCCGTTTCACTGTCAATTGCCTCCTCAAACACCAAGATATATTCGCTCGGATAGACCTGCAAGTGCCACAAAAAGTCATTAATAGGTTGTTCTAGACCACTTACTACAGATACTGACAACAAGAACACCAACACAACAGGAAAAATATTGTTTTTCATATGACTAAACTACTATTTTAAAAACAAGTTTAAAAAAGTATTGTTTTTACGCCTAAAAAAAGGAAAAAAAAGAAAAGATTACTCTTTGTCTTCAGTATCTTCCTCTTCGCCAAAGTCCTCAGAATCCTCAATTTCTTGCACAGGTTCCGCAACATACTGCTGCTTGTTCTGAGCTGCTTGTACCGGTTTAGAGGTTTCACCTATAACTTCAGCAAATCCTACTTTCTGTAAAACACGCGTAATCTTCACTCGAACCGTTTCGCCTGCTTTAGCATTAGGAATAAAAAGCACAAAACCATCCTTTTTAGCTAAACCATCGCCTTTTTCACCGACAGCCTCAATCTTTACATCAACTTCATCGCCCACCTTTACAGGGGCTGCAAAGCCACTTCCACTTGGTCTGTATTCATCACCCATATCTATTCACCTATTCTATTCTATTCTATATGTTACGCACAACTGTCAGTGCAATGACTATCAGGAGTATAATTTCCTTTTTAAATTTATAGTAATTCTAAAGAAAAAGAAAAAAAAAGGACATTAAACGTCCTTAATAGCCTCAGTCGTAATGACAAATGCACATTCACCATCTTTCAGATTCGGACTATCTACCAATTTCGCCACACGAGTGCCCTTTTTGCCCCGTCTCAGATAAATCCTAAACGTGGAGTTGTGTCCAACGATATTCCCCCCAATAGCTTCAGTAGGATCCCCAAAGAACATATCCGGTTTAGCCATAACCTGGTTAGTGACATAGGCAACCAAATTATGCATCACCGCAACCTTACTTAAGACGTGCATATGCTTGTTCAACTTCTGCTGCCTATCCGCTAATGTACCACGCCCAACAAATTCAGCTCTAAAGTGCGCCGTTAGACTGTCAACAATCACCAGTTTCACATCAAGATTCTGTTTCTTGATTAAATCTTCAACCTTTTCAGCAAGCAACATCTGATGATCCGAGTTGTATGCACGGGCAACTTTAATATGCTTCAGAACATCATCTGAATTCATCCCTGCACCCTCTGCGAACTGAATAATACGCTCGGGCCTAAAGGTATTTTCCGTATCAATATAGACTGCGTAACTGCCAGGAAATTGTTTCTGCACATTAACACAAAGCTGATGTGCAATCTGCGTCTTACTACTCCCATATTGTCCATAACATTCAGTTATTGCGCCTGACTCAAATCCGCCACCCATCAACTCATCAAAAGCCTCACATCCAAGAGAAATTCTAATGATTTGTTCACGTTTTCGAAGCAAATCATCTCCCGATTCGAATCCCATCTCCAAAGAAGCTCTAGCAGCCGCAATAATCCTTTTAGCAGAGCTCTGAGTCATTCCAGTAGCTTCGATAAGCTCACCAGGAGTAGCTACCGCAACCCCCATCAAGTCACTATAACCCACAGCCTGCATCTTCTCGATTGTCGCCGGACCAACTCCAGGTAAATCTTCAAGAGTCTGTTCCTTTTTTTTTTCAATAATTTTCTTTGTAACTTCCTCAACAGGTTCGTCTTTAACCTCAATCTTTTCTTCAGTTTCGTTATCTTTCATCTCTATTTCTCCTTCAACCACTTCAGGTTCTACTAGTTCTTGTTTCATGAATACCATCTCCCTTTTAGTTTTTGCGGCTACCATCTAATATGCAACTCCTCTACTAGCTAATTTCTGTTCTCGTAAAGCACCTGCTTGAGGGGAGAGACCAGTCTCCTGGTCCCTCAGCACAAGATGCTCATACGCCTTTTGCAAGACTAAAGCAACTCTTGGCAAGTCATTAACTCGTAAAGAAGTAGTGTTCTGCCAATTGCCCTCCTTATCTTTATAGCCTCTACTCACCACAACGGTGTTAAAGCTAACCGGCTCGCCCTGTTTAGACGTTCCAGAATTCTCCCATACAGTTGCACTAATAGCCCCTGCATTGAATTTTATCTGTGGCAATTGCTTGCCTTTTGTTGTTGTACTCATATAAACCACCTCTATTGCTTTCGCATTTTATTTCAAACTCCCCTTCATTATGCGAAAATATCGCCAGGAAGTGAGGTGCCGCACCGGATATGCACGAGCAATGCATACCCGATTTGTAAGCAGCAAAGTATAATGAGTATTATTTCTTTATATGCTCCGCGGCCGCACCTGGCAAGTGGCAAGTGGACCCTACTTTTGACTCTAAAAGCTCTAAGAAGAAGAAATTATAGCTTTGCAGACTGGACACTACTAGTTGGCAAGTGAATAAAAAAAGAGAAAAAAATTAAGAAACCGGGGTAACATCTACAGTTGACGAATCTCCTGATGTATCAAGGGCTTTTCTCTTAACCTTAATGCCATTCTGCGAATTAGCCATAACAGCTTGAAATTGCTCCTGTTTCTTGAAGACATTGGTGCAAACTCGAGTGTCAGTAGGACTGTGCCCTGCAACGAGAACAATTTTACGCATTTTCCCACAAAGAGTGTCTCTAAACATCCTAATCTCACAACTTTCAGTCTCAATATCTTCAGCACAACCATCTGCCGTAGGAGTCTGACCAGCCTTACAGTAGTATTTCGCAGCAAGCGGAAGCGCAAACTTACCACCCCATCCGAAAATAACTTCAGCATCAGGATCCAATGAGTTAATAGTATTGCATATGTCAGCTTCATCCTGATCAGGATCCATATTCGATACACCTACTAGCGAGACTCTCATCTTACCAGCACCAATAGCAGCGTCTCTCCTATCAGCCCCAGACGGACCAATAAAGATAATTGCGCTTTTTTCCTTTGAACGTACACTAGCAACATTAGTATACATGTCGTCAGGTTCAGGAACTGCACAAACATTGCCATCATCAGCAAAACCATCACAGTTATTGTCTAACTGATCACACCTCTCAACATTACCGGGGAAGTTACCTCCCTGAGTATCATCACAATCAATGGTAGCACCAGTACATCCCTGTTTTACAGCTCCATCTATATCTTCATCACAGAAAGAAGTACATCCATTATCGGTTGCGTCAGTATTGCCATCGCAATTATTGTCCTGACCATCGAAGCACAGAGTATTGGTGTTTTCTGAGGCGCCTGGATTGATACCCCCATTAGCATCATCACAATCGCCAAACACGCTACTCGAAGTACACTGACCAATGTCAGCACCAATCCCATACCCATCACCATCATTATCCGTACAAGGAACTGCTGGGCAGGTAGAAGCATCCTGACCATCGGTAAGTCCATCACAATTATTATCTAGATTGTCAGTGCAGTCTTCAATCGTACCCGGGAAGACGCCAACAAGCCCATCATTACAATCGATAGGACCGCAAGTACCACCATCAGGAGAGAATCCATCACCATCATTATCCGTACAAAGTATTAAAACAACAGCATCAGTACCATCACAGTCCTGATCAATATCATCTTCTGGGATTTCAACAGACGCGGGACTGATGGTGCTATCGAAATCATTACAATCGATAAAACCACAAGTGCCTCCAGTGACAGAGTACCCATCATTATCTAAATCTACACAACAATCTGCTGGACAACTACTGCTCGTTTCATCAACATCACAAGTGCCATCTGGGCAAACCGAAGAAGGAATAACAGCACCAAGCGTAATGGTACTTATCGCAGCACCAGTTGCAGCATCAGTAATAGTCGCAGGTATATCAACACCGTCAACAGACCATTCCACAATTCCAGAAAGATCAGCATCCTGAGTAATCTGGGCAGTATATTCAACACTACCTCCTGCACTAGTATAAGCAGTTTGTCCATTAAACTTTTGAAGAAGAGCAAAACGCAATGCTCCATCATTAGAAACAGTGCCTGCGCCAGACAAAATAGTCATTCCCGGAGGAAGAGTTTCCTTAAAGCCGAGTGCAGCGGGAAAAACGCCACCTTCAAAAGTAAAATCAATAGATACAGGAAATTCAACACCTGCCTCTACAGATACAGGAATAGTTCTCCGAGCTTTAACCACAATTTGGGGTGCAAGGGGAGCTATTAAAGTAGATAGAGTTCCGGAATCAATAACTGCATCATCTTCATAGAGGACAGCAGCATTGCTAAATTGAGCAGGCATCGAGGTCTGAGCAAGGAACCAATTCACAAATTGCTTAAGAGCAGAAGCATCAAATGAAATAATAACTAAATGCCTGATTGAAGTCGATGGACTAGCCACAAAAACAAGCGATTGACCTGCAGTCAAAGCAGGAGGGTACGGCGTTAACAATGCAGCAGCAGCCGGGTTAGGAAATGAATTTCCAGAAACATAATCAAAAATAACACCATAATTATCAGTTGTAACGGTAAACGAATCTGCATCCACCTGATTCTGAGATTCAAGGTGGGAAGATGTTCGAATAATCTCACTTAGGTACGTGCTAGGAGGATTAATAGGATCAAAAACAAGGTTAAGATCAGCAGAATCAACGCCTGTAAGGAAATCAGAAACTGTAGTAATATCTCCTACCGGAATAACTTGAGTAAACGTAGCCTGCCCAGTAGTCTTGCAGCCTGCAACAACTAGACACAAGCTCAGCAGTAAAAACGAAATTATTTTTTTATTCATGGTATTACCCCTCATTGATTAAGATACCGAGTTATTACATCAGTTAGCACACTAATTGAAGGTTCTATTCCCTCTAAATAATCAGTTACTGCTTTTGTCAGATCCGAAATAGTAGGAACATTCGAAGACCCGGTCTCACAGTGCCCACATTCATTGCAAGTATCCTCAACAAAGACATCACCTTGAGCACAAGCACTCGTAACTGCAGGACAACTAACACAACTCACTACAGGAGGATCAACGATTATAGTACTTCCGGAATCATCTGTTTTGCAATAACCGCACTTTTCACACGTCGATTCAACATAGATTTGAGCAGATAAAGCACAAGTTGGAGGATTAGCAGGACAACTAACACAACTAGCAGGATTATCACTAACGCAGCGAGTAGTATCTTCATACGGTTCAGCACCGCCATCATCAACACCATACTTACCCGTTATAGCTGAACAATCCAATGCTCCTCCTGTATAACTATACGTAATTGAAGCAGGAATCCCTCCAGCAATAGAAAATTGAGTTAAACTCTGAGCCGAAGGAGATAAAATCCACATCGCAATGTCCTGGTTATCATTAAGAATAGAAGGAGCAAGACTATAAGAGCCATCAACAAACACGTAACCGTCCGGCAACCTTTCTACAATAACAACCAGATCACTTCCACCCGAAAGCGCATTAGTAATCTCTAAAGTAACTGCATCCACATCCACAGTTCGCGCAACATCAAAAAGAACATCTCCAGAAGGATTCAAATAAGCCTGTCCAGTAGTCTGACAACCAACCAACAAAAAAATTAAGAACAACACAACTGGAAATAATCTAAATCCTCTCATCTAGAGGATTTCTTGAGTTTCTACTTTAAATAGTTTACTATTAATACACCAACGCAATCACAATCAACACGCAAATTAACAAGAACAACATCCTTTCTTCAAAACTTCCCGTTTTCAAAAATCCATGAAAGCGCTTTTGAGAAAAAGGTGCCAACAGCACAATTCCCTGAGGAGTCAACATATCCAGAATCAAATGCGAGCAGTACCCTAAGAAAAAGGCAATCCCATAAGCCTCACTAAAGAGCGACATCAAGAAATAACCCATAACAGCAACAACAAAACTATGCAACATCCCTCGATGTCTTGAAAACCAAGAAAAGAATGGAAACCAACGAGATATCGTACTATTCTTAACATCCAAGTCCGGAAGTAAAGCACTCAGAACAACAACAAACACGAATAATAAAGAATTCACCTCAAAAGAGTCTACTGCAACAATAGCAACAAGAAGTGCAAAAGCAATATGAGTCTTACCGAGCATCTTAAAGGTCTTCTATAGAAGGAAGTGAACCATTCTTTTCCGAAGCAGGTTTTTCAGCAGCTTCCTTCTCAACAACAGGTTCTTCCACCTTTTCAACAGTTGGAGCTTCAACAACAACTTCCTCAACAGCAACCCCCCCAATAGGAGCGTTAACAATAGTCATTTCCGGTTCTTCCACTTTTTCAACAGCAGGAGCCGCAACAACAGGTTCAGCAGCTTTTTCAGTTTCCAAGCGAGCCAATTCCGCCTTAGGATCAGGCTTCGTGTCAACCTCATTAGTTACAAATTCTAAACGCTCAAACATCTCATTTTTCTTAACCTTTCCAGTCAATTTAACAATATGTCCTAGTAAATCAGTTTTTACCGCTTCGAATTGGTCAGGAGCATCCTTATACTGCATCATCTCCTCTTTTGACTTACCAACTAATTGCTGGGCCTGTTCTCGAAAAAATACAACCCTAATCGTCTCAGTTCCATCATCCAAAACAGCATTCATCACACAAGAAAAATCAGGAGTAATCTGATTACCGGTAGCATCTCTAAAAATACCCTCTCCATCGGGGCGAGATCTTCTTCCCGTAGTAGGATCAACCTCAAAAAAACGAGGCTCAAACACCTGAACCACCGTACCCATTAATTCAACATGATCATCCGTCTCAACTAAAGCAGAGATACTTTTTCTGCTAGCAGGAGAACTCTGCTGTGTAGCCTTAACTTCGCCAATAGTCTCACCCTCAGGATTAACCACAACAACACTCTTATCATTCAAATGAATCTCAATTTTACCATTATTCTCTCGTACGTATCCCGACTTCAACTTCAGAATGTCCTGTTCCTTGAAGGTCGTAGTCAAATCAGCATGGTCACCCCACAACACAATTCGTATAGAGCCCGTCTCATCCGCAATAAAAACATTAGCAACCTTTCCAGGAGCTCCATCCTTTCTCTGAAAGGTTGAAATCGCAGAGATATTGAGAACCTTTCCTAGCACCTCAACATCACGCATACCTTCTAAAATATTTTCAATCTGTAATTTCCCAGTAACCGCATCAAATAATTTAACACTCAATTCATTAGCAATAATGTGTGCAGCCCCCTCCTTACTAATCAATCCAGAGAGCTCCTCCATCTTAGCATCAATCTTAGCATTCAATTCAGCGTCAGCGATACCACTATGTTCCTTAATCTTAGCGAGTATTTGATCCAAAGGCATTTTTATCATAAAAACAGCTAACTCATAACTTTTTATATACTTTTAGGTTGTTGAGAACTATTCAGTTTTTCGAAGGAGGATCCACGAACGTTCCAGACACCTGATATTCCGCAACAGCACCCTCTCCAATATTACCAGCCACATCCTTCATCGCAAGACTAACACAGTATCCACCAGAATACTCTTTATCGCCAATCTTGCCGGGCCGCTTCAGAAAGCGAACATCATCATCATTCCAGCCCTGGTCCCTCGAAAAAGTAAAGAGGTCAACTGAACATCTCTCCGCAGGACACTTATCTTTAGCAAGAAATTCAGCAAAATCATGGTATCCTTCATCCCCATTACACTCCCCATCAACTTTTTCCGCAACCCCCAATAGTACTTTTTCTACATCAGAAGCAGGATTCTTATCCCAAACCATCTTGACAGGAGATTCCCTATCCTGTGCAAATCCGCGACTAGAAGGTGGCGCAAACGTATCCCAGAAGTGCATCTCAACCTTGGTTGTTGCCTTTGTAGCATCCCACCGATGAGAAAAGTCAGCATCAGCAATCGTAAAGAAGACAGAGTAAGATACGCCCCTATCCTCAAGAACAACATCAAATCGATCAAAGGTATCTACAAGCGCCTTAAGTTCAGTAGTCTCACTATTTTCATCATTATCCTCAGCCTCCAGAACTGCTTCTCCACAAAAACGTATATCACTCCTAGCATCATCACGGTATACCTCAAAATCCTGCAGCAAACATCGTTCCAACTCTCGCCTGTACATCTCAATCACCGCTTTAACCTTACCCATACCCTCCAAAAAGTCATAATCAGATGTAATTCTAAATCCAGGTTTCACAGCATAAACAACAGACTCTATCTTTCGACACCTATCCTCCCAATAACATCCCGCATTGCACGGATCAAAGTCACATCGTGTCGCATCAGTATATTCAGCACACGTATTCGATTTCTTAGTACATTTCTGTTCAGCTGAATCCTTACTATTCCTTGCCGCATTCTGTCGCTTCTTACCAATCTCCTCCTCACTAATCAATGAAAGAGCCCTCTCAGAAGGAAAAACAATATCTCGAGTCCCAAAACCAATCACCTCGAGGTCTTTTGATTTCTTTGTATACACCAAATCAAAATTACTCAAAGGAATATTCTTTTCTGGGAAAGAGGAAAGATAAGCATCCAACCGACTATTAAACAATCCCTCAAAAGACTCCTGTAACGCACCCTCCTGAGGAATACATTTTTGAACTGCTCTTTGCTTAATCGGTTTACCACGTTCAGCCCCATCAATAGTCTCCCAAACCCCTCCGCAAACCCCTCCACTCTTAGAAAAGAACTCAACAATAGTATCCTGTAAAGCAAATTCAGCACTCTGGTCAAGATAAACAAGAGCCTTATGACCTGAAGAAATAGATTCCAACTGATCGCTTTGCAACTCACCCATCTGACCAGTATACGGAACAGTCTTCCGAGACATCTGTAAAGAAAACATCACTAAGAGTAGTGAAGTAAA
>JAQBWB010000029.1 GCA_027623355.1 Nanobdellota archaeon
GAGTCTTCAAGCGAAGAAGAGTCATCTAGCGAAGAGGAGTCTTCAAGCGAAGAGGAGTCTTCAAGCGAAGAAGAGTCATCTAGCGAAGAGGAATCTTCAAGCGAAGAAGAATCTACAGAAGAAGCACCTGCTGAAGAATCTAGCGAATAATCGCTTTTTTTATTTTTTTAAAATTTCTAAAAATTATTATTAAATTAAGACGTTCTAAAGAGTTCAGAATTAATGTTCTATAACTTAAAATTTCTAAGTAAGATTCCAACCAATATATTTTCTCATCCGTTCAACAAATTCAGCAGCCTCTTTGTAATATTTATCGTATTCATGACCCTTAATCTCTCGTAATTCGCGGTGCGTAATCATCTTACTCAACTTGTAGAAATTCCGCATCACCTTAACATATTTTTCCTCAATCAATTTCGTCTTCACTAATTTCTCATGCATCAAGTCTGCTACATGATCCGGACTAGGAGGAATCTCACCATGCTTCATCAATGCAGCGTGAGCAGAATCAATAACAGCCCAATACAAATCAACCGTTGCCTGCAAGATATGCCATTTGGAATTATGCAACGTATTAGGTGCGCGCACAAAGTACGTCCAAATTGCCTCAGTACTTGGCCTGATTCTACCTCTTTTCAACAACGCCTGTAACGGTTCGAAAAAACCAGTATCTAAAATCGGAACCCCATCCCGCAACATATTGATTGCAATAGGATCTCCATTTCGAATATATTCCCAAAGTGAACTAAAACGTAACGTAGTAATGTGTAATCGAGTAGAATGCTTAGCGATCAATTTCTGTACAATAACCCGATACGCCTCGGTTAATTCCGGAGTCAGTTCTAGAGTTAAATCATCAATAACCATCAACACATCTAAGTCAGAATGTTTACCTTTAGTACGTCTAGCAGCACTGCCGAATAGCACTACCGCTTTCAAAAACTTATCAAATTCTTCGATAGCATCCTTCGTAAAACCATAAACGATACTTAAATCGTCGCGATGATATCGCTCTACGTTAGGATTAATCTTCCTATCTAACTGAAATTTCATCTACCCCTCACACCTATATACAGTAACAAGATATATAAAGGTTTAGTACTATTCAAGTGTAACAACCCATGAATCTAGAAACCATTCAAAAAACCTGCAATTCTTTGATAAAATCGCTAGAAATCTTCTATGTATTCCACGACTACAAGCCCACATCAAGAATCATGGTTCATGATGCTAAAGTAGAAGAATATAAACAATTAATGGACAAACTCAATCTCCAATGTACACTTTCCGATTTCAAAATTCAAAAACAACAATCTGTAGACTATTCAGATAAAGGCACAATCTCTACAACTAATAAACCAGGATACCGGTTCATGTACGTAGCAAAGCACCACCCCTCCATCCACCGCCTAAAAACACTAGAGCAACAACAAAATCATAAAGAGCTAGGAATCGCACTAGGATACCCTGAGTGCTGCTGCAGTTTCTTCGAACAACATTTCAAAGAACAATCAAAAAAGAGCAACGATTACACGCTATTAACACTAGAAAACTCAAAACCACCCTTCCCCTTCCAAACAAACATAGCAGCAAGACATTTCGATCATGCACTAGTGAGCCATTTCCCCTGCAGCTTCAATTGTAAGCACTCTATAGAAATAGCAAATAACAATAGAACACTTCTAAAAGAAAAAGAACCAAAAATCCTAGAAGAAATAGAAAAAGATCTTAAATCTGCAGTCATTTACGATGAACCACAAGGAATCTTTCTTCTCTACAATGCAAAAGAGCAAGAAAAAAAGATCCACTACAACGGATTAAAAGGAACAAAAACAGGAAAACGCTACCAAGAACTAAAAGACAGTAACGAAACAGAAAAAGCAATTCTTTTCCAGTAACTATTTCTTAAACACGGTAATAGGAGTATCGCCAACGACAAACGAGCGTTGCTTCTTAAGTGAAGTAGGATGAAAGTGATGTCCATATACAATCAAGCGACCATTCAACTCATTGACCAACTTTTTCTCAGTACCGCGAGCCATCGGTTTATCCGGATTAATAAAAACAGCATCATACTCCGATAAAGAATGATCATGAAAATCACGATTAAAAAAGGCAACATTAGAAATACCTAGCTGTGATGCCATCTTCTCAGCCCGTTCATGCAGCTCCCCATCATACTCAACACCATGCGCCTCTGAACAAAATAATGAAGCAAGCATCGCAACCTTCCCATCACCTGAACCAAGATCCAAAAACCGCTTCGAACGAGATAGCTGAATCTTTTTAAATGCCTCATACACCTCATGCGTAACAGAGGGACCCCAAAAGCCAATCTTCGTATCTCGGGCAGGAATCTTACCTCGCCGAAGTAAATCAGAATATGAGCTATCGTAAGCCCCTTTTATGATATCAAAACCCTTATGAGTCATCTTGTTCTTTTCTTATTTCGTAAAAAATGCCAAGCGCTGCAACTGCCCGTTTAGCAATCTCATCACTAGGGTGCATATATTTAACGCTTTGCAATTTCGAACCTAAATCTTTAACAGCCTCAGCATTCAGCTCCTGCCCAGATTCTCTTGCACCGAGAGCAGCAGCATACGCCTCCTGCACAAAATATTCCACATTGTCTGCAGTGACATCCTCTTTAGTGGCAATAACCTCATCCTCAGGACTAAATAACGAACTAATATCTACTATTCTAGGTTCAGGAACCGCAATTCTATCAGCCAACTCATCGCCCTCAGCCTGATCCTCACTCGATTCAATAAGTTTTTCAGCTTCCGCTATGTCTTGCTTACGCTGTTCCTGAAGTTCTTTCAGTCTTTTGATGCGTTCACGAGGAGTAAGTTTACTGAGTTCATCACGTTCGTCATCATTCATAACGCCTACTAAGCAACGTTTATTTTTAAATTATACGCCGCAACGATTAAGAAACAGCAAAAGCTCTCAAATGGGGATAGCCTCCATTAACATCCGGACTTATAGCCCAAACATCTGCAAAATCCCAACTAGCAGGATAAGAAGATTGATTTTTCATTTGAACTGTGGTTTTACCCTCGCCACCTTTGCTCGAAGTTACCCCTCCAATTTGAAAGTCCCAATAGGAATCTGTTGTCGATATAGGCCCGATTGAGTAACCTACCAACCCACCAGAAAAAGCACCAGAAACTTCACCAGAAAAATATGAAGTTGAAATAATTACTCCTTCACTTTTACCAACTAATCCTCCAATAAATTTATCTCCTTTAATTTTTCCTTCAACATAAGAATTAACAATTTTTGATCCTAACTCTGCTTGTCCAGCTAACCCTCCTACGTTGTAAAATCCAGTTATTTCGCTATTTTCTAGCCCTATGTTTTTTATTTCACCAGTTACTCTTAAAATCCTAAATAACCCCATATATTGTAAAACATTTCCTCGATTAATATATAAATCTTTAATAAAGTGACCCTGTCCATCCAACACACCATAAAACCCAAACGTAGGAGAATATCCTGCACCATTTCCCCAATTTACAGTATCAGAACAATCAATATCGTTCTGCAATTCATAATTTGCTCGATCATTTAAATTCATTTTTTGCAAATCATCACAAGTACATAACGGAATAGGATTTGTAGTGGCATCGTAACAATCTTGCACGACAACAGGAACTAAAAGCGCAGCAATAATATCAATAACCGAAACCGTTCCATCCAACCACTGTGCAATCATAAGGTTAAGCTCATCAGAAGTAAAAATACCCTCTCCATCAAGATCAGCCTTCGACTTGCATCCTCCAGCACATGATTCCAAACTACTGCATGCTACCTCCCCCAAAGCACATTCAACAGCAGATACAACGGGTAACAGTAACAAACCACACAACACCAGTAAACACATTGCTTTTCTCATTCCATCGGCACCTGTGACCACAACGTCCAGTCATTCGAAGGAGCATATGCACCAAACGTGTACTGTGGAGCCTCGGTCTGACCGAAGTAACTATACTGAACCGAACCCCAAGTACCAGGTCCACCCGAACCTCCTCCACGTCCAGCGCCACCTCCAAAACCAGCGCCGTAAATAGGACTGCCTAAATGCCTCCATGTCTTCATCAAACCGTGAAAGTCACTTAAATCAGTAGAAGCATCAGCACCCGGTTCCGTAGTAATAGCCTTATCATAACCATATTTCTGTAAAATGTGCATAACCTCTTTGATAGGAGCATTTCCCTGTCCTGGAGCAAGGTGATCGTCCCACTGCCCTAGGTTATCTACCAAATGAATATTTCCAATCATCTTATTCTTAGCCAAATCTTCAAACTGCTCCAAATACCAATTCTTAAAACCAGACTCATTCTGATCAGGAGATTTCGAAGGATCCTCCTGCCAATATTTTCTCCACAAATTCGCGTGTGCAGTATCAAAAGTAATTTTAACGTGGTTCTCAGCCAATTTATTAGCCTCATGTTTACTCAATCCAGCAATCTTATACGGATTAGCTCCATACTGATCCTGTGCGCCCTCTGAAGGATAACCTTGCTGGTCCCCGTACAAAATCTCATCCTCCGTCAACATATCAACCATCTTCTCTCTAACCTTACCAACCAACCACTTCAATTCCTGGGGATGATTCCCAAACCGATCAGGAAAAATATTCTCAATAGCAAGCGTAACCGGATTATCCGGATTCGTTGACTTACGCATTGCGTGAATAGCTGCCATCGCATACATCTGTGAAGTCACCTTTTCAAATCGCTTAATCGGAGTAATCAAATGTTCTTTCGTAACCGCCGTATCTCGAGCCTGAGCCTCCTGCGAAACAGCAGACAGTCTTGCATACTCCAAATTAGATTCTGCAGAACGTATCTGCTCATCAATATATTCTAAAGGATCCTTCGTTTCTGGAGGGATAATGCCGCCAGTCTGATTAGTAAGCGTAGCATCCTGCTTCATAAGTTTCCACTGCTCATCTAAAGGAACTTTTTGCTTCAATTCCTCATAATATTTTCGTGAATTTCGTAATTTCTCAACCTGTTTGACCTGATTCTCAACCCGCTCACTAAACTGCAACGCCCAACCTCGAGCATATCCTTCATTACTCTCCAGAGTAGCTCGCAAATACGCCTCCTCTGGATACATTTTAATATAATACCAATTCTTATCGAAATCCTCTTTCGTAGTAAATCCTTTCTTATAAGAAACCTGCTGCCAATTACGCTGCAACCATTCATTCTTCTCAGCTGCCTCTCTCTTGAAATATTCAAAGTCACGCTCAACCGTTTTAAATCTCAATCCATCCGGATCGAATTCTGGAACACGCCCATTCACCGGATCATACACATTTTTATCCAAAATCTTTCGTCCTTCATAATTAACATAATCTCCAGCCCGTATAAAAGCAGGAGTTCCATCCTGATCAAACCCTTGACTATCGCTTGCAGCAGTTTTCCAATCAGGATAATGAATTTTCCTATCCTTCTGCACCTGTTCATAAATTCGAGAATCTCGGTCATCAATCAACGTAAAGTGAGCATCTGCTATCTCAGAAGGCCGCTGTCTAAATATATTCCTACCGCTCCCTTGCAAGTCCCAACCTAAATTTACTCTGTTCCCACCCGTCTCATCATCAATGACCATATCAGTCATCGGACGCTCCCATTCGCCAGTATGAACAACAACCGAACCACCACCAGCAGTATCAGCTGCAAAATCAATGGCAGCCTTTATTTCTTCAACATCCATCATCGCATTATTAATACTTAAATTTCCACGTTGGTCCTGACCCATCAATCCCATAATATTATAGGCAGCGTGCGTCGTTAAACTAACCTCATTTAATTGCGAAATCTCCTTAATTGCCTGCCTTTGATCCTCGCCAAACATCCCTGGCGTCATCGCCTGTCTATTGCCAGAATACTTTCCAGGAAAACCAATCTCAATAGAACCAGCCCCCATCCGAATCTTAGAATAAATACCTGCAGCATTTTGAGCGCTAATCCCCATGGGAACGCTCATTCCAACATCACTAACACTAGGCGGAACAAACGAATCGGGAGCACCCTCCAAACTACCATTGTACATCTCCGGATCCATTGCATTCGAATAACTAGTCATCGGTGCACTTCCGTAAGGTCTTCCTCCGCTAAAATTCATAGTCTCACTACCAATTTAACATCCCATGATGTTTTTTAAAATGATGATAAATGCCCCACATGGTACCTTTTACTTTCTCTCCCTCTGAGGCCTTAATAGCGTTCAATTCCCGCATCTCCTTCTTATTCGGCAACCTCAATGTAGGCAATTTCTTACCGCGATAAAATCCAAACATCTCTCCAAACCCAGCGATAACACTCTTAGCAATAGGTTCAGATGCAGGTTTAGCCAAATTTTTCTGATCCTTAGGAACCTCATCTCCAGCCTCATCAAGATAACGCATCAGCTCATCTCCTAATGACTCCATCGCACTTCGAACCGAATCATCAATAACCGCGAGTAAATACAAATCCTCCTGCTGACGCATGTCCTTATACGTCTGAATCTCTTTGTCAGTCCACGCATAACATCTAAAAGCAATCTGGACACGCCCAACGTGCAAAGGACCTTTTTGATAGCCCTCCTGCATATACGACATCTCCGGGCGAGTTCGATACCACAAATGTAAGAGAATAACCTGACTCACCGCAACCTCTTCATTGCCCATTTTAACCATCTTCGTAGATTTTCTAGCGAGCAGTTCAATCTCAATCATACTCGTCTCAAAAGCACTAATCAAATCAGGGCTGGCAGCCTTGTCCTGGTCCATAGTTAGACGTAAAATATTCTTCAAATAAGGCTTCACCCAACTCATATACATTCTAATAATCTCGAAATGTTGTCGTAGAAACTTCAATGTAAAAACACGCCTATTCTTCAACTCCTCAAAGGTCGCCTCCTTCCACGCCAAAAATGAACGCAATTTTCGCTTCAAAACCTCCCTGACTTTTCTATTAAAGTCACCTCGCTGTTCCTCAACAACCCTATCCGTATCCTCCTGCTTGCGAGGATGAGTAGAAAAGAACAAATCAGGCAAAGTAGTAAATTGAACCTCTCGGGCCATCCCATAGACAGATGCAGGATTCTTAGCGCCCTGTTCAACCATATCAACCCAGATACCTTTTAGTGTAATTTCAGCACTCTCCTCACTCTCACTACCACTCATACTATCCTGATAATATCCCAGCCGTTCATCCAACACCCGTAGCTCTCGAACCAGTTGAAACAATTCCTTGACCATCTTTCCCGTAGTGGCAAGATACTGAGAAACCTTATCCTGTTGCATACCTAAACGTTGCTGACTAGCCCCGAAAAAACTACTGTGTTCAGAGGCAGCAAAAACATCTGTAATCTTATCAATGTGATGAAACGAATGAAACCAGCGTAAATAATGCAACAACCAAAAGTACGGCTCCTCCACAGAGGTGTTATAACCTTCAACATGCATCCGATACTTACCAAGCGGCTTAGGATAGGTAGTAGCAATCTTCTGCTGATCCCTCATCTCATCGAAATCCTCCTCGCCCGATCCGATTTGCTGGATATAATGCTTCAATTCTTTCATAGTCTTTTCCCGGTAACTCGCTTATTTATAATTTATGCTTTCCTGGTGATGGCCATCGTGAGATGAGTGATCATGCCCCATCCTTCTACGTTTCTTCAAATCCCCAATATGTCTCAATTTTTTGCGAACAAGGTTACTAACATCGTCGTGATACTCCTCCATCATCAGCGAAATATGGTCTCCTCCTAAGAAATGGGGCAATACAACATAATCAGCACCTCGATCATAGAGTGCCAAAGCACCCTCCACATCCTCAGCCGTAACATAAACAACACATTTCTTGTTGCTACGCTTTGCCAATTCAACGATATTCATATTAATACGTTTGCTGCTAATAGTACTCACCACAATCTCCGTATTCTTAAACGGCAACCTATCTAAAATCTCATTGTCACCAATATCTCCATAAATACAGGAAACATGATGATGAATCAAACTTTTAATCACCTCTGGATTAAAATCAACAACCAGCAATTTCTTCCTCAATTTCTGAACGGTCTTAGTAATACTAAATCCTATTCGATTGTGCCCAATCAGGATAATATCATAATCCTCCTTTTCTGGAACATATTCCAAAAGGTGTTCCTCTTTAGAAAAGTTATCCAAGAACGTAAATCGATCTCTAAATTTATAATAGATATTATTCTCGTATTTGATAAAGTACGACGTCAATCCAATCGTGATGAGTGCAAGATAAATAGCCAGATTAAAAATATCCTGGCCAATATGGCCTAACAAACGCCCCTGTGCGACAATAATCAACGAAAATTCAGAAATCTGTGCCATCGACAACGCCGATAAAAAGCCTATCCTTCGCTTATACCCAAAAAAGGAACAAATAAACAGGATAACTCCTGGTTTAAAAATAACCACAAGGAATACAAAAACTATTAACGGTACTATGCCACTAAAAGAAGAAAACGTAAGACCTGTACCTAGAGAAACAAAAAAGATCGTAGCAAAAAAATCTCGCAACGACTTCACCTTGGCAATGATAGCAACGTGATACGGTAATCCTGCCAAACTAATTCCTGCAAGAAAACTTCCGATAGCGATTGAATAATGAATAAGGTGCGCAATGATCGAAAACAAGAAACAAACCGAAACACTTCCCAAGAACAATAACTCCTGGTGCTTAGAGATGTCTGCAAACAGCCGGGGAAAGAAAAACTTCGAACCAGCCCACGCCAGCAAAATGAAAAACACCCCCTTACCAATATCAAAAAAGATGAGGCCCCAATTCGTCTGATCAATTGACTGTAATACCGACAATGCCAAAATAGCAAGAATGTCCTGCAATAAGAGCATTCCAATCACAATTCGTCCATGAACACTACTAATCTCTTGTTTATCTGAAAGTAATTTAACAACAACCATGGTACTACTAAAAGCGATAATAATTCCGATATAGGCTGCCTCCATAAAGAAAAAGCCCATGAATAAAGCAACAACGAAAGCGAACGTGTAGACAAAAATGTTCATAGCAAGTCCTCCAATCCCAGCTACCTTCCACACCTCCCTAATTTTCTTAAAGTCCATCTCCAATCCCACAATGAACAGCAAGAATGCAATTCCGATCTCAGATAACGTAAAAATAACCTCTGCATTTGTAATAATTCCAAGTAGCGGTCCCAATACAATACCAGCAAGCATATAGGCCGGAATCAATGGCTGTCTAAACTTTCGAGCAATGATGGCAAAAACAGTAGCCACAATGATAATCAGGCTAATATCGCCAAAGATATTATTTACCATGTTTGCCACCGGTAATAGTCATAATAAATCCGTCTTTATGCTTCTTAAAGTCAACATCCATACCCTGAGAAATATGTTCATATTCTGCTAGCCGCTTCGGTATCGTCACAACCAACTGTCCTGTGTAGAGTTTTTGTACCTTAACCATGATATTCCATACTAGTATTTTTAACGACTTATATAACACAATTAAAAGTCATTTCTAAACTAACTTAAAAACTAGTATTTAAATGTGTTGATTATAGCATAAAAGTTACAGATATCATAATAAGGTTATTAATAACATAAAAACACGAAAGAATTAACCAATTAAGTTACAAATAACATAAGTATGTAATGAATAACGGAAATCTTTATATACAAGAAAGACAAAGTGAATAAAAACAGATGCAGATTCAAGAGCAATTAAAAGATTTTTTCCTATTCACCTATACGTTATCGTCTCTACAACAGAAAGTAAAGGTTAAAGCATTACGAGAACTACAAGGATATAAGAACAAAAAACAAAAGGTTTACGAGCACACTGGATTGATACAACAACACGCTGCAGAGAAAATAGGAACAAATGCGCTGTTAGTAGGTGCAAAAAAAGCAATCATCTTCACCAAATTCTTCGAAGATTATAAGATTCACTATGAATACAAAGAGGTTCTGATGAAAGATGAGTAAATCCTACCTCCACAGCATAGCAATCTTCATTGCAACACTAATGATTACACTCCCTATCTATGCAGCATCCGCCAATGCATTCATTACTAATCCTCGAGCGTTCGGAACCGATGAAATTAATGGATTTTTTGAAGAAAACGATCCTATCCAGATAGAAATAACTGCATCCATTGCGGGAGATCCAGATATCACCAGAGATCAAGTTCGATTTGCATTACCTAATCTCAATGTCCAACCAGAAGACTGTCCAAAGAATGCAGATGGCACCACCACCTGTGCCTCCACCATATCACAAAACGAATTAGGGGCGAATCCAGAGAATGTAGCAATTCCAGTAACTCTTTTCGATAACTTTGGCAATACTGACGACACCGATTCTCTGATAATAACGCTAGACAACCAACCTCCTCAAATAACAGCAATCTCCTCAACCGTTCTATCAAACGGCAACGTCCGATTCGATTTCACCATAAAAGATACTGCTAACGCCAACACCGCACGCTGCGTAGGCTTCAAAGCAATCGAAATAACCGGCACCTCAACCACAACAAAAACACTCTCCGTTGATGCCTGCGAAATCAGCACGTTCATCTCCATTCTACCCTCAACCTTCACCACCCGAACCTCTGGAATTGCACAAGTAACCGCAACCCTAATCGACAAGTTCGACCAGCGATCCCAACCCGTTAGTGTGAACGTAGATGTAACTCCTCCGGCCCCTGCAGTAATACAATCAGTAGGCGATGGCTCACTTACTAATCTACAAATACAAGGAAATGACCAAATTATTGGATTTGTAAGATCGGGTGAAGCAATAGGATTGGTGGTAACTGCAAGAATCGATGGAGATGCATCCATCATACGACAACAATTAGAAATCCAGCTACCGGGAGGAAACATCCCCTTTCAACAAGACTGCTCCCAAGGAAACGGTTTCTTTCAATGTGTTCACCAAGTCTCAGCAGGTAATATTGGAAATACAAAAGTAATCTCTATTCCCGTAACACTCAGAAACGACGCAAATCAATTAGTGGCTTCAGAAACATTTAATGGTGTAGTTGATGAACTCCCGCCCGTTGCAAGTAATATCGCTGTTGCTTTTACAACAAATAGAAAAATCCGAATTCAGTTCGACGTCACAGAAAAAGCAAATACTCAAACTACTCAATGTGTAGGGCTTGAATCGGTAAGTGTTGTGGGTTCAGCCGGACTTAAAACAGTGCCGCTAAGTGTAAACTCCTGTACCCTCAGCACCTTTGTACTGCTTGACGCTTTAGACGTCATCTCCGAACTACGAGGACAACACACCATAAGTATACAAGTCAATGATAAGTTCGGCCAGTCATCCAACTCAATATCAGCAGTTCTTGATCTAGGTAATGGAATCCCACTTGGAAACAATGTGGTTGCAACATTAACTAATGTACAAGTACATGATTCAAACAACATCAATGGATTCATCGCAGATACGAATCCCATAACATTAGAGGTAACCGCGCGAATAACCAGTCCCAACGATGACGATACTATATTAAAGAAACAAATGCAACTCTTCAGAAACGGTCAGTTCGAACCCTTCCAGAACTGTGTCCCTACCACTGACGGATTCCATGATTGTTCTACTCTTCTCTCACAATCAAACGTTAATGGTAAATCATTTTCACTTTCAGGCTCCTTAATAACTGATATTGGGGAGATTGGGCCATCTGTAATCTTTAAAGGAGTTATTGATGAAGAAGACCCAGAAATTATTGCTATTGAAAGTAACCTCACTCTTGCTCGAGATCTCCGATTTAAGGCAAACATCAAAGATTTTGCACATCAAGGCTCATCTGAATGTGTCGGCATTAAAGAAATAAATTTCACCAATGGCAATCTGCAAGAAATCAAGCAGATAAGTGTAGATTCCTGTGATTTCACCCAAACATTCACCCTTCCAGGTCTATCAATCGTTCCCATCTTCCAAGGCAAACACACCGTAACAGCAATCGTAAAAGACAAATTCGGACATACCTCAAAGCCAGCAACCTATGACCTAGACTTTAAACAAGGAATTCGCATCAGTTCAGGAATAGACACAGAACTCTCAAATGCCTATGTACGTGGCTCTCGAGGAATAAGCAGATATGTTGGTGATGGAGAAACAGTCCGACTCTCAGTCATTGCGAGAACCGTAGGTGATCTGGACGACCGTATCAGACCCCAGCAGATAGAACTGCTTCTACCTTCTACTGGAGCAATCATCACCTTCACCAACTGCCTCCCCAAAGCGAACGGATACTTTGAATGCACCAACGACCTTCCCTTTTCTGATCTAGGGGGCCAGAAAAACTTCAGCCTACAGGCAACACTCATAACTGACATCGGCGAGATAGGAGAATCCCTCCTTTTGACAGGAGCAGTAGATGAACAACCGCCGCAAGTGCTAGAGCTTACCGTAAGTAAATCGAAAGTAGGAAATCAAAAAATCAACTTCACATTTACAGTAGTAGATACCGCTGATGATACAGGAAAACATTGTTCAGGTCTTAAAAATGTCATTCTCTCCCATGGAATATTCACAAAAAATATCGATATAGAAGAAGTCTCTGGCTCATCTTCACTATGTAAATTCAGCAGCTTTGTAGAAGTAGAAAGCAGCGCAATTAGTTCAGCCGAAGAAGGCATCATTGAAGTCAAAGCTCGCGCCTTCGATAATTTCGAGCAGGAGTCAGCACCTGCGTTTGTTTCGTTTGAAGTAGATCGAACAGAACCAGAGTTCGATCAAAACTCATTTCACGTCCTAGATGAAGAGGGTGATGACATCGATTTCATAAGTGCAGACAATCAAATAGCAACCATCATTGCAAATTTCTCCGATAAGGAACTAAATATTGCCTCCATTAGAGGAGACTTCTCCAGCTTCAATGAAAGTAATATTAAACGTGCACCAAACAGCTGTGCATTTGATGGAGAAAATGCCTCATGTATCTGGACAAATATATTAATCACAGTAGATACTTCAAATCAGTTTCCCATTAGTCTTGAAGCAGACGATGAGTTCGCAAATGAACTAAGAGTAACCTTCAACCATGGACTTGATGTGGATACCGATGCTCCTGAACTAGGAGTTATAACATCTGAACGTGTAGCAGATAACAGCATCTTTTTTGGAAAAGAAAACAATAACCTCAGCGTAAACATCCGCGAAGAGGGAGTAGGCTTTAACAAAAAGGAAGTATTTTTTGATGCAACCGCACTAGGAGCAAGCGATAGCCTCCAGGCAGACACCTGTGTAAATCTAGGGGGCGAGTTTTGGAATTGCATCTGGAACAATGTTCCTAATGGATGTGCCTCTGACTGCACCCCAGAACAGCAAAAAACACATGATCTCTTCATACGACCCGAATCCTCCGATGA
>JAQBWB010000030.1 GCA_027623355.1 Nanobdellota archaeon
AGCCTTAATATCCTAGAAGCAAGATTTCGAAGCTGGTAATCCGAACGAAGTGAGACTTTCTACAGAGCCTATTGAGCACCAAACTTACCAAAGAAAGTATTCACAACCGCTTGTATCCCACCCGGATTCATGAACAGATACCATGCCCCGCCTACAATCAAGAGCAATAATAAAATCTTAAGAAACGAACCAAAACCAAACTTCTTTCCAGACAGAGGTACTACAGCTGGTTGAGGACTAGCCGGTGCAACAGGCTTCTGAGCAGGTACAGAGCCAGAATCAAGCGTCTGCAACAATACTACTAAACTCTTCAGCATCTAAACTCGCACCTCCAATTAATGCTCCATCAATATTCTTCTGTTTAAACAATTCTTTACAATTATCGGCCTTAACGCTCCCACCATACAATATACTCACCGATTCAGCCGTTTTAACGTCATATACACTCGAGACAATCTTACGAATAACTCCGTGAGCAGAATCAGCCTCGGCAGGAGTAGCAGTGTTACCCGTACCAATCGCCCATACCGGCTCGTACGCAATAACCACTTTCTTCATCTGAGATTTTGTAACTGATGCTAATCCGGTTTCCACCTGCCGCTTCAAAACAGCATCAACAGTATCCTTTTCCTCAGCAGTCTCTCCAACACAAAGAATAGGAATCAAATCAGCAGCTAAAGCAGCCAAAACTTTCTTATTAACCATTCCATCACTTTCACCAAACACATGGCGTCGCTCAGAATGACCTACAATCACATAGCTGCACCCTACATCCTGCAGCTGGCTAGCATTAACCTCGCCCGTAAAAGCTCCCTTGGCAGAGAAATGCATATTCTGAGCACCCAAACTAAATCTACTAGGAATAACTGAGGCAACCGCAGGCAATAACGTAAAAGAGGGGATCAATACAATTGTAACCTTTTTCGACTCAATGGTATTATCCAAAATCTTAACCAACGTAAGAGCGTCCCGAGAAGTCAAATTCATCTTCCAATTTCCAGCAACAATAGTTTTAGGCATACAATCACCATACAAATACCACTATAAATAGTTTTCTCAAACGGTTGTAAAATAAACGGTCAAAAACGTCAACAAGAGTGCAATACCATACTGCAAAATCCAGACAAGAATAGCCTTTCCAGTCGTCAATTTAAACGCCAATCGATATATAATCGAGGTAGCAAGAAAAGAAGCAATTGCGGCATACACCCCTAAATACGTCAATGCAGCAAGCGAAAAGGCAGAAAGTAAGATACTCAATAAAATAACCTTCATCAAACTTGCCTCTCCACCAACTAATTTAACGGATAAGTACAAAGGAAAAATAGATGCAAACAAAGCAATACCCAAAAAGAGCAAGTTCGATGTTAAAAATTCTTGTAGGACCATTTTTTCTCCAGAACTAATACTATCCCTCCCAGTACTATAAAAAAGTTTGCCCCCAATAAGAACGTCTTCATGATTATAGTGCCAAGGTCAACAAAAAAAGCCTCAGGATACAACAAAATAAGATTACTAGTAGCAGGAAACTGCCAAGTACCTCCTAAAAAGAATAATCCATGAAACAATGTAAATAATCCATCGAACCAATACAGAATACTCAAAATAACAAAAAGTGCGAATAATAAACTAATCCCTCCGGACATTAACAGTAAGCGACGAAGAAAAACCACTCTCTCTTTCATCCCAATCCCTAAAAGCAAAACCAACACAAACACCATGCCATTAACCATCACAAAACGACGAGCCCCGCCTATAACAACACGAACATCCCCTAAATGACTAAGCTCATTAGCAGTAAAAACATCAACTAAAAGAGCATCAGTTGAACCAGAAACATATGAAACAACAGCCTCATTAACAGAGTAAGCAGAAAAAGAAGTGCTCGACTCCACAGAATACCGAGAGAAAGCAGCATCGTAATGCTCTTGAGAGAAAGCATTCCCAAAAAAGCTAATTCCAAGCAACAAAAAGAAGGACGACACCAAAAACAACAGACTCAACAACCAAACAACAGAACGCTTCATACAAAACAAGAATCAACCGCTACTTTTATTCTTTGTGTGACTCGATTACAACTCTACGCTTCTTAAATTTCCGCTTAATAATAATTTCCTCAATCTCAACCTCTTCAATATCCATAAGAACCTGTTGTTGAGCACGCAAAATCTCGTTAATAATCTCCGTAGGAGGATGTTTTACAACAATATGTTCAGGTTCAACCCGACCAGCACGAAAAGAGGGCGAACTAGAACCCGGGTCAGACATCGTTTCACGAGGGGTATACAATTCAATAGGAGTTCCTCGAATAACCTCGTCCATATCCCGAGCGCCCTGATCATATCCAATCTCCACTTTCGAATACACCACCTCAGAAAATGATTCAAAATGACTAAGGGAGTAAAAACCATGAGCATATCCAGGCAAATCAGCATTAATATCGCTTTGATGTGAAGCAAAAGAGTCACCATGCTTACCAACCTCATAACTACCTAAAATCTGTTCTCCAATTGAATAATGTCCCATATGTCCCATGTTAGTCTAAATGCAATACCTCTTTTTCATCATTAATTGCTTTGTTAATCGCATCCTCAATCGATTTCTTTGCACTCTTCTGATCAGTAGTAGAGGCCACCTGTTGACCCTCTGCAAATAACTCATTAGCGGCACCCCTCACAACAGAATCCTCACCTTCATCACTTTTCTCATACTTCGGATCATTCTCAGAAAAACCTAAGCTTTCCTCGATACTTTCCGCATCATCATCCTGATTCTTTAAATCCTCATTCTGCTCGCCAGAATCATACAATTCGCCAGGCTTCGAAGAATAAATATCATCACTACCCTCTTTCGAGTGATAATCGAGGGGGTTATCATCTCCTCCTCGATGATAATTACTATCATCCTTATCCATTCCGAGTGGATCATGCGCTTGGTAGGTCATTGTTAATCAAGGTGCTAAACTAGTATATAATAATTAGGGTTATAAGATTCCAGAATAATCAAGCATAACCTCATTCTGAGCAGGAGGCTTAATATTTTGAACTTTTCTACAAACCTAATTCAACAATATTAGCTCGAGTAACCTCGGCACTTGCTTTCAACAAGGCACTACTTTCGGCACTCAAGTCAAGTTCAACAATCTCCGCAACTCCATTTTTGCCCAACTTCACCGGCAGTCCCATGCACATCTCGAAAAGACCATACTCACCTGAAACAAACACAGAACAAGGTAACATCTTTGAAGAATCAGAAAGAATTGCAGTAACCATCTCAATAATAGAGGCAGCGGGACTATAATACGCCGAACCTGTCTTCAAATACTTAACAACCTCTCCACCACATTTTGCAGTTCGTTCAACCAATCGAGCGATAGCATCAGCATCCAGTAACGATGTAATCGGTTTCCCATCAACAAGAGTCAACTCAGGCAACGGGACCATAGAATCCCCGTGAGCACCCATCACCATACCCTCAACTTTCGCAGGCGAAACCTTCAATTCTGCAGCTATAAAATTACGCAACCGAGCACTGTCCAAAACACCGGCCATCCCGATAACTCTCTGCTTTGCCAAGCCAGATTTCTTCAAGAACAAGTACGTCATCACGTCTAATGGGTTAGTAACAATAATACAGATAGCATCAGGAGCATGCTCCTTAACAGAGCTAGCAATCGAAGACATAATCGCACTATTCTTAGCAAGCAAATCCTCTCGTGTCATCCCCTGTTTTCGAGCAAGTCCAGCAGTAATCACAATCAATGAAGAATCTGCAATAGAAGAATAATCAGTACTTCCCGTAATCACCGATTCAAAAGGCACAAGAGGGCTACAACACATCATATCGAGTGCCTTTCCAATAACAGCATCATCGATATCAACCATCACTATCTCAGAAACAACATCCTTACTAGCAAGCATGTAAGCAGCCGTAGCCCCAACCTGACCAGCACCAATAAAACTAACTTTCATGATAAGATTAAGAAATAACAATTATATAAAGATAGCGGTACTCAAACAACACAATAAAAAAAGAAAAAGAAAAGGCTTACCAATCAAGCCCTTCTAAGTCGTCAGCCAGCGCATCAAGTCCATCGTCCGTTAGTTCAGATTCAAGTTCAGCGACAGCCTCACTTTCAGCTACCACGGAATCAACCGTAGCATCACCTGAAACCGTATCTAGACTACTTTGCTCAACAGCCTGACTACATCCAACAACAAACAACACCAACATCAAAGCAAGTATTCGTTTCATTCTTCATCACCTTCATCTTCATCCAAGTCATCCTCAGACTCTTCCTCATCCGAATCATCTTCAGATTCGTCCTCAACAAGGTCCTCGTCTTCAGCACCCTCAAAAGAGGCATCGTCATCCGATTTGTGGATATCCTTAGCAATTTCCACCATCATACCATGGGCCTCTTTCAATTTTTCCTGAGCATCCTTCAAAAGACCCTTAGACTTCTTAATCGTCTCAGTTAACTGCTCACGCTCCTCAGGGGTAAGTACCTTCTTTTGGCTCCGCGTAAGTGCTACATCCTCTAGAAGAGATACTGCATGTTCATGCAGCTCTCGAGCTTCAGCAATATGAATGCCAAATTTATCGGTAAGAGCATCCAGATTAGCTACTTCAATTCCACGTTCCTCAATAGAAACTAGTAATTTCTCAAGTTTTACCTCAAGCTGCCTAGATCTAACAACAATTTCTCCAACCTCTCCTGTGACAACTCGTGCAACACCTTCTTCAACAACATGATTAACTCGTTTCCAAACACCTGCAATAGTTTTTGCAGCGGATTTAAGCTCCTCTTTCGTTGTAGCAGCCTCGGAATCTCCAAGAGCTAGCTTAACTTTTGCCGTAGCAGCATCTAATTTAGCTATAATCTCATCAGCTCTCTCAGCATCAATATGCTCATTACTCTCAATTTTGCTACGTACCTTTTCAAGTTGCGACAATACTCTCTCGCCAGCCTTAGCAACATACTCTTTTCCTCGAGCTAATGCATCAGCTTGAGCTTCAGCACAATCGTCACCACATTCCTTTAATCGAGCCTTAACATCCTTGAAAGCGTTACCCCTATCATCAGTTTCTCCTCTCAAGTCAGCATGACGCTCTCGAGCAGCCTCATAACGCTTCTTTGCTGCAGCCTCCTTATCACTAGCAACAACTCGCTTCTTGTATAAATCCTCGGCTTTTCGAACATTCAATCGAGCAAGCTTTTTCCGAGCTTCCGCAGCATCCTCTCCCCAAATATCATCTGCCTGATCCTTTCGTAATTGTGCAATCTTGCGAAGCTCATCCTTCGTAAAATCCTCCTTATTGAAAGCAAAAGCCCGACGAGCTTTGCCCATATCAGATGCATGCTCTTCATCCATTCGCGGAGAACACTTTTTTCTACAATCATCCTTCTCCATACCACTCTCAACACATCTCTCCAAACAAGCGTCTTTTTTATCAGCAACATTGTCCCTTACCTTAGCGACTACCGCGCCAGTACATTTCTTTCTACAATCTTCCTTCTCCATACCACTCTCAACACATCTTTCTAAACATGCATCAACTCTATTAACAAAAGCCTCTCGAAGAACAGGCCTTACTTCAACTTTTTTAGTAAGCGTATGCGTCGCAATGTCACATTTCTTAGCACAAACATCCTTACTAACATCATTAGCTAAACACATATCAATACAGTTAGGTTCCCGAATAAGAGCTGGGCTAACATCTTCTTTAATCTCATCAGATTCCTCCTCAGAATCCTCCTCTACAACATCAGAACCACTAGTATCCTCCTTAACCTCATCGGAATCAGTTGCTCTATTTTCATCAGCAATCACAAAAGATATTGAAGAAATAGTAACCAACATGATCAACAATAACACCAAAACTTTTTTCATCTAAATCACCTCAAGTATATTTAACTATACCTCACATTTGTTCAGGGATATATAAACCCTTTGATTCAAAAAAAAAGCACGCAATCGAGTCTTAATCTGTAGGGGTGCATTCAAGATGTGTTCCTCTGTAAACCGTATCACACGAATACCATCCCAACTGCAAGAACTATCCTTAAAATGATCCCTCCACGCATTCTGGTGCCAATATGCACCATCTGCCTCCAATGCAATCTTTCTAGAAGGAAAATAAAAGTCAAAGATACGAACAGAACCATTACTCAATACCTTCTTGTATTCACAATGAAAATCACCCCCTCGACAAACCCTAAACTCAGCAAAAACGACAACATCTTCCTCTCCAAAATAGTCCGCTTACCCTGTCGAGAATTAAAACTACTATACTTCACGCCGAGTTCCGTTACTCTTCCAATAATCCAGGAATACTCTTAAGATGAAAGTCATGCGGCAATCGAGCATAACCAAGAGTAGTTTTTCTATCGGCATGTCCCATCAGCTTCTGAATCTTCTAAATCTCAACGCCTCGCTGCATCAAATGAGTAACACAGCTAGCCCGCATCATATGAGGATGGACATGCAGGTGAAGTCCCGCCCTTTTTGCAGCAGTATCCACAATAGACTGCGCCGTTCTCCTAGTAAGATGCCCTCCAAAACTATTATCAAACAAGTACGCTGAATCTCGTTTACGAGAACTCAGATAAATCATCATATCCGCATACAGCCCAGCAGATAACGGAACATACCGATCCTTATTTCCCTTTCCACGATGAATAAACAACAGCTTAGCAACATCATGAATATGATCTACCTTAACCATAACACATTCTCCTACTCGAATCCCCGTCTCATACAACAAACGAATCACCAATCGATGCTTTTCCAATCGAGTTTCAGTAATCATCTTCCGAATTTCCTCAGTTTCCAAAACCCGAGGCAAACTTAAAGGCACTTTAGCGTGCTTAACCCCCCCCAATAATTTCTTACCCATAAATTCCCCAAAGTAAGCCTTCAACGCACTAAGAGCCAAGTTAACGGTACGGGCCTTCTTGTTCGTGTCAAGCAACGATAGAAGATATCCCTTAATATCGGCTGTAGTAACAAACTTGGGCTGCTTCTTAACAACATCCATAAATCTCCCAACAGTCCAAAGATAAGCATCTATAGTATTTTGACTAAATCCTTGCAACCTCAAATCATCCACAAATCCAACAAACCTCCCCCTCAATCTATCCTTCTGCCGAACCTCTTTTTCCCGTTTAGCCTGATGAAATATCTTCATTCCAATCACCTCATACTAGTATTACGAAGAAACCGATTTAAGTACCCTGCGCCCCCACCTGGCAAGTGACAAGTGACTCCTCATTCTAGCCCCATAACATCCCTCAACCAAGAATTAAGCCCTCCCAGACTGGACACGCCAAAATGGCGAGTGCCCTACATCTGAAAGAAATTCGCTTAAAAGATGTTCAACGAAATTGCGAGACAGCACTCTTTCCCACCCTCGAAAAAGAAAGGTTTTTAAAGATATAAAGTTTTTATTCATCAAGATGAACAAAAAAATAATTATGCCGATTGCTATTGTGCTTTTACTTGGCTTAGGTGTTTTTGTTTCTGCAATTAGTTCTCCTCCAAGTCTGCCTGGAGAAACTTCAAAAGATATACCTGGCTATGGTTCTATTACTGGAAATTATATTGAGTCAAGTTTTAAATTTATGAATGGTTGGAATCTTGTTCATGGTTTACCTAATCCTGAATGGTTGAGTGGAGGGGATATCGAAGCATCAAATATTAAAGCAATTTACGGATTCAATCAAATAACACAAGAATATATAAGATTTTATCCTCAGCCCGAAAAGAGTAAATTGAGTAGCCAAAATACTCGTGTTGATTCTATGATTAGTGCTACTGCATTTTGGGTTTACATTGATTCATCAGCTGGATATGGGAAAGCTGAATATTGGACTTTAGAACCAAATGAAGAATTGAACAAGCAAATAGTTGAAGGATGGAACTTTGTAAGTTTCTTGCCAAACTATGTTGGAAAATCTTTTGATGAATTAAAGGGAAATTGCAATATCCAAAAATTATATTGGTGGCAACCAAGAGACCAGCAATTTAATAATATTTTGAGTGATAAAGACAGAATGGAAGTTTTAAGATATTCAGAAAATATTGGAAGTGGTCTTTTAATTAAAGTTCCTGAAAGTTGCACATTATTTACAAGTTCTTCTGATAGTTCTGATGTTCCTAATGTTCCCGAGATTCCTAATATTAAAGAATGTACGGATTCTGACGGGGGTACAGTTATTGATGTAAAAGGATTAACTGGAGATTTAAGCACAAACGATGCTTATAATGATGTTTGTTTCATTAAAGAATCTGAAACAGAAACAACATCTACCCCTGAATGTTCTGGTGCTAATTGTTACTTAAAAGAATATCATTGTGATTCTCAAACGGGAAATCCTGTTTCGGATGACTTTTTATGTTCAGAAAGAGGATTTACTTCATGTAAGCAAGGAGCTTGTACAAACTAAAAATGATAAAAAATAAAAGAGGTTTAGCTTGGATTTGGATTTTAATAATCCTAATTTTAATCGCAGTTGGAATTGGAGCATATTTTCTTTTAACTGGAGATTCTTCTCCAATTGCAAATGCTGGAAGTTCAATACCTCAACCACCTGCTTTACCTAATTAACTCTAACGCAATCGGCATAAAAGATAGTAAAAACCTTTCTTAATTTTTCCCCCACCCAGAGTGCTGTCTCGCAACTCTACGAATTTTCTTTGAAAATTCTTGCCACGCTGCGCTCTCACTTCGTTCGGGTCGTTGAACAGGGCTTAAACAGAATTTTCCTCAGCTCGGAAAATTCCCAAATTTTTTCTTTTCAAGAAAAAACTCTCGAGGTCACTTCGTTCCGCTCGAGCCCTTCGGGTTGTTTAAGCCCGATGTTATACGACATTTTTATTTGACTCCCTATAAGAAAATTTATATAGTTCCTTCTTTAAGAATATTTTATGGCAACAAAAATTGAATTAAGAAATCAAAGAGTATCCGATGCAAAAAGATTTTTTGAAATCCTAAATAATTCTAATTTTAAGTATTTTCATGTTTGTCCGAAAGATGTAGAATCTGAAAAAGAATTTTTACGGCAAAATGCAAAAAAACGAAAAAATAACCTGGAATACAATTATGCTATTCTATTCAATGACAAACTTGTTGGTGGTTGCGGAATTAAAATAGACCAACACCGAACTTTTATTGGAGAAATAGGTTATTTTTTAGATGAAGAATGCTGGGGTAAAGGAATTGTTACAAAAGCCGTAAAAATTCTTGAAAAATTAGGATTTCAAAAATTAGGATTAAAACGAATTGAGATTTTAATGGATCCTCGAAACATTGGAAGTGAAAAAGTTGCCATAAAATGCGGTTATAAAAAAGAAGGAACTATGAAGAAATCTATAAAAGATGGCGATAAATTTTCTGATGCACATCTTTATGCTAAAGTGACGGGAGTCAAATAAAAACGCTAAAGGGGGCGCTGCGCTTTCGTCGTTTCACTCCTCACCCTCGTATAACAAGGGATAAAAGGAAAATTGCTCAGCTCGCAATTTTCCCAAATTTTCTTCGCTACGCTACGAAAACTTCTTTTATCCCCGATGTTATATTCAATAAATTTGGAGTCCTAATTATGTAGTTTAAGCAGTTTTCCGCCCCTGATATACCTCTTCTAAGTAGTAAAGTATTTAAATGAATGGCTTTTTTAAGTAAATATGGCACATAAAGAACGTTTTTATACAGCTGACTTTTTCAAATCAGCAGGCTTAGAACCATTTAGAGAGCATATAAGACAATATTTTGATGGTCAAAGAACAGTTCCAGTTTCAAGAACACAAAGTCACATCTCTCATGATATCTTTTTCACGTTTTCTAATCCACTTTTAGAACGATTTTTAGAACAACCTGACTCAAAAAAGAAGCCCTATGAAGTAGCATTAAAATATGGTTTTAGAGGTTATAGTGCTGGTGGTAAAAACGGGATTTTTCTATTACGAGAGGGCGATGGCGGATTAATTAAAGCTGTTGAACGTTTAGCTGTTGCGCAAGAAGATACAGTTAGAGACGATTTAGATTTACAAGAAAACGGACTTGATGCTCTTCGGAAAGTAAAAATAGTCTGGCATCAACCATCAGGAGAAAGAGTTGTTGGTGTCTATAACACAAATAATGATCGAATGCTTTTCCTTGATTTTGCTCAATATTAAGCAGCCGCTAAAATTTCTACTTCAAGACCTTTTGGAAATGAATATTGCAACAAGCCATTGGACTGTGGAATTGGACTATCATGATTAGATGGCTTTAATTTTGTTTGGAAATATACTACATATGATGCCTGCTCAACACCAATTAATTTAAAATACTGACTTCTAGTATCTTTTGACATAGAATTAATTTTTTTAATTACGTGTTTTGGAGCATCAAAAACATATGTGGGATCTTTTGAAGAGCTTAGCTTTTTCTTAGATAATGTTTTCTTGTATTCGCGAGATGCCATCGCCCTGCCATATGTTCTTGGTTCAGAATAATATATGTCTTTCTCAGACTTAATTATATTTTGTGTGTATTGTTCTAAAAATCTTACAAATTTCAAAATTTTAGTTCCAACATTCTCAAAGCTGTTGAAAAACATTTCCGTTTGTCTTGGAAGAGAGTTTTTATGTAATTTCTGCCCATCTTGAAGCATTGCCTTTAGTTGTTTTATTCTTGTAATCATCAGTTCACAATAGTATAATGCTTCTTTAAGATATTTCGCCAATAAATCAGTATGTAATTTCTGTTTTGCAAACCTTTCAATATCATTCAATGCTACAGTATGTTTTTCTAACTCCTCGCATAATTGAACCTCTCTTTTGAGAACGTTTTCTAATTCTGCTAAAATTTCCGACAAGACATCAAGATTAACTGAACTATAATTAAGAGAATAAGAATGAATAATAAACCCTTTCTTCATTAAAATTTCATCATGCACTGACTTCTCTTCTTTCAATATTTTTCTTAGTAATACTTCTAATTCTCGGAACTGTTCTTGCAAATATTGTAAAAAATGTTCTATTTCAGCCATTCATTTAAATAAATATTCAATATTTTATATACTTTCTGATTGAGGGGCGGAAAACTGCTCTATGTACTTATTAGACGTGATAGGTACGGACTCCAAATTTACTCTGCGGACGCAGGTTTCCAGAACTCCGTTCCCTTCGGTCACTCGTAACTGGAAACGAATATAACAGCAACTATACGGTTCGGAACGACCGCCTTCGGCTATTTCGCCAAGCGAAATTCGTTCCTCTCCCAAATTCAAAATTTGTGGGTTGCCTCAAATTTTGAACTTCGCATAGTCGCGATGTTATAATCAATTCAGAAAAAGACCTAAAAAGTGTAGAGCGGGACTAAAATTAATCTAATTGTTTCCTTAACTGTTCTGTTTCATAACCAATTGTGTATGAGTCTAATTCACCTACTTTTGGAACAAGTAGGCTAAATATTGGGTCACGTTCAGCTCCTGGTCTAAAATCAATATCACTATCAGGAACAACTAGAATAGATCTTTTGGATTTAGGAGTATGACCTCCTGGATTGCATACACATAATAACAGTCCAGAATATTTTCCATCAACTCTATTTATCCAAGATTGAACAGTATATTCTTTTTTCCCATCATGATATGCCCATTTACCATTTGTTTCACCATGCGCTACCAATAATGCATATCTATCTAATCCATTAATGTTACCATAAAGATCAATATATTCTCTATATTCTGGTCTGTTTCCGAAAAATTGATTTAATTTATCATCCAAAAAAGCTTGTGCATCTGAATTAGTTTCTATAGAAAATTCATCTCTAGCCCTTTCAATAGGTATATACAAATCTCCTTGTTCAAGTTCAACTTTTCTCATACAAGATAGTTAAAACTATTACTTTATAAAGTTTTCTATTATTTACTACTTAACAGTTAAGATAATGCAATTTTAGTCCCGCTTTAATTCTATTCTTTTAGTGCTCTTCGAGCTTTATTGGACGGTCTTTTTCTGAACTTTGATTTTTTCCTCCGCTTCGCTACGGAACGTTGCACTAAAAATCAATCCCTAACGGGAGAATATAACAGGAATTTAACGATTCCAGAGCCTTGCAGGCTCTTCCATCCAAATTTCAGTTTTCAGCTCTGTTCCGCTCCCTGCGGTCGCTCCACGAGGAAAACTGAAACTTCGTTTAGTTGCGATGTTATATTCAATTGTCGGCAGAAATATTATTAGGGGGTCGGCTCAAAAATCATCTTCTGTATTGTTCAACTTTTTCTCTTAATCTGTCCTTACTTCTTTCCAGAGAATTGATAGATTTTATTAAAATTCTAGGATCAGCTCTGATAAAATTGTATAATCCATCAATTGCATCTCTTCTTTGTTCTTCTGGAAGAGTCCCATAATTAAATAGTTCTCTCAACATCCAGGCCATTTTCTTCCGTTTGAGTTGGGGCGTTGTTCCCAGCAAGAAAGCATCATTATAATCAATACCCAAACTATACAGAAATTGAACATTTGTTGTTATTGTTTCTGGAGTGATTCCTAATAGCTGCGCTTGGTTTGTTAACAGCTCTCTGCCTGATGTTCTATCTCTGTAGTCCTGCCTCAATAATCCAACGTGATGCTGATAGTTTCTCTCAATAGTTTCAGGATCTCTTCCCAGCAATTGAGCCTGTGATGCTATCTTGTCATCCTTCAATCCAAGAGCTGACAATCTCTGATAGTTTCTCTCAATA
>JAQBWB010000031.1 GCA_027623355.1 Nanobdellota archaeon
CAGCCTTAATATCCTAGAAGCAAGATTTCGAAGCTGGTAATCCGAACGAAGTGAGACTTTCTACTGAGCACAAGCAAGAGTAAGATTTATAAAGCAATCCTCTTTTCCAAAGCATATGAAAATGCCTAAGATAGTGAATCGGTACAATCCTCTAATTCGCAAGCATACCCCTCACAAGATAATTATTGTGAAGAGAAAGCCTGCATCCAGCCTATCCTATGGAAGTAAGAATCGAGCACGAAGAAGAGGACAAGCTCGAGGCATGGGAAATCGAGGAAGATATTCTAAACCTGCAGTCACCAAGTTCAAGATGACAGGTAAAAAGGGCACCAAAAAAGTTGACATGAGATACGAATGCACAGAAACCAAAAAGCAGCACGTTCGTAACAACACCTTTAGAACAAAGAAATTAGAATTAATATAACTTCTTAAATCCACGTTACCATTTCCACTACGACTCATTTTTACGCTGCATACCAAAAAGAAAGATATTTAAAAGCCCTAACATTCTTTCGACTGTAATAACATGAATAAAGCAAAAGAACCCGCAAGCAAATTTATCAAGATTCGCTGCCCAAAGTGCAAAAACGAACAGGTAACATTTGGTAAAGTAAGTACCCGTGTTGAATGTTTAGTCTGCAATACATTGCTTGCCGAACCAACCGGTGGCAAGACAAGAGCAAAGGCAAGAATCCTGGAAGTTTTAGAATAATCAAATGGCGTTGCAGAAGAAAGGCTACCCTGAAGATGATGAATTAGTACTCTGTATAGTTACCAAAATATTCCATCACGGTGTTTTCGCACATCTAGAAGAGTACGGAAGTTCTGGTATGATTCATATCTCTGAAATCAGTCCTGGACGTATTAGAAATATTGGAGATTACGTAAAAGAAGGCAAGAAGATTGTCTGTAAAGTTCTCAAAATAAATAAAGAAAAAGGACAGATTGATCTAAGTCTAAGAAGAGTTAATGAAGGTCAAAAACGAGAAAAAATAAACGAAGTAAAGCAAGAGCAGCGAGCAGAAAAGATTATAGAATTCGCAGCAAAAACTGCTAAGAAGAAACCAGAAGTAGTTAAAATTGAAGTTCATGCAAAGATATCCAAAAAATATCTTCTTCTCCATGAATGTTTCGAAGATGTCGTTCGTGGAACCGTAGATCTAGAAAAATTAGGTATCGAAAAGTCATTCGCTAAAATCCTAACGCAAGCCATTCAGGAGCGAATGAAACCAACTCAAATCACCGTATTAAACTCATGTACAGTTAAGACCTATGATCCTAATGGGGTTAAAAAAGTACAAGAAGCACTCCAAATCGGACTTAAGCAAGACATAGTCACCATACGGTATGCAGGAGGCGGAAGGTATACCGTTACCGCAGTAGCCGAAGAATACAAAGAAGCAGAGAAAATCATGGAATCGTATGTTAAAACGACCACCGATGCTTTTGACTCATTCGGAAGCGTAGAATTTGTCCGCATCGAGAAATGAAACCGTTCAAGAAATGCAAAAAGTGCAATGCATACACGCTAAAGGATACCTGCCCTCATTGCAACGCTTCTACTAATAATCCAATACCTGCAAAATTCAGTCCTGAAGATAAGTACGGCTCCTATCGAAGAACAGCGAAAGCAGAACTAAGAAAAGAGGGTAGTCTCTAAATGGAAGAGTGGATTCTCGATGAAATTACATCAGTACCTCAACTCAGAAATCCTATTTTAATTGAAGGCCTTCCGGGAATTGGAAATGTGGGGAAGGTAGCAGTCGATTTTATTATCGATGAGCTAAAGGCAAAGAAAATATTTGAAATTACCTCTTGCAGCTTTCCTAACGCAGTGTTTGTAAATGAAGAAAACCTAGTAGATCTTCCAAAAATTGAAATCTATCACAAAAAAATAAAAGATCGAGACATTCTGTTCCTAGCAGGAGACGTGCAACCTATCGATGAACGCAGCTCCTACACGTTCTCAGAGAAAATATTAGAAATTTCCAGTAAACACAATATCAAGCGCATCATCACCCTAGGTGGAATCGGCCTAGCTCACATTCCTAAAGAACCTAAGGTCTATTGTACTGGGAATGATAAAGACATGATCGAAGCCTACAAACAAGAAGGACTTTCCGAAGAGCTCTATGGAGTGGTAGGTCCTATCATCGGTGTAACCGGATTACTATTGGGATTAGCTGCTAAGAAGGAAATCAAAGCAATTGCACTACTAGCAGAAACCTACAGCAACCCAATGTATCTAGGTGTAAAAGCCTCCAAGAAAATCATCTCCATACTCAATAAAAAATTAGAATTAAACATTGATCCCGATAAGCTTGAAAAAGAAATCAAACAAATCGAGTCAGAAGTTCTTCGCCGCTCAGATGAGTTCAAGAAAGTCTCCGAAATCGGATCACATTCCGGAAAAGCCGGAGCAGAAGTAACCTATATTGGATAACTCAGCCGGACTAGTCTGGGGATTGAAAATTTCTGGAAGATTTTGAATAAATCAAAACCTATTTATAGAACACATTCTAAAGTACTCTTATGAAAATAAAGTCCATTACAGCAAGAGAAATACTTTCTTCAGGTTCAACTCCATCAATAGAAGTAAAGGTAACTCTACAAAATGGGACTACGGGCAAAGCCTCAGTACCCTTCGGCGCATCGGCAGGCATTCATGAAGCCTACGTTCTCTTTGATGGCGCCAAGAGATACAGCGGAAAAGGAATGCTAAAAGCAGTAAACAACATCAACAAAAAGATTGCACCTAATCTCCGAAACAAGGATGCATTCGACCAACCAGCAATCGACCAGCTGATGATTGATATCGATGGAACAAAAAATAAGAAAAAACTAGGTGGAAATGCTATTCTTGCAGTTTCCGTAGCGGTAGCACGCGCAGCAGCCAATGCCCAAAAACTCCCACTCTACGCCTACATCAGAAAAGCATACCAATTACCAATAAAGAAGTACGTTCTCCCCAATCCCCAAATGGTGGTAATCGAGGGCGGAAAACACGCAGACAATTCTACCGATATGCAAGAGTATATGGTCGCACCCATCAAGGGCAATTCAGTAAAAGAGGAAGTCCAAGCAGGAATAGAAGTATATCTAGCTTTAAAGAAAGTACTCAAACAAAAAAATCTAGATACTAACGTCGGAAATGAAGGTGCATACGCTCCAGCCGGACTCAAATCAAATGAATCTCCACTTCAATTAATTCGAGCAGCCATCAAGAAAGCAGGATACAGCAAAAAGGACATCGGCATCTCGCTAGATCCCGCAACCTCAGAACTCTTTCATAACGGCAAGTACCACCTCAAAAAAGAGAAGAAAAAACTTACATCAGTTGGAATGATTAACTATTTCAAAAAGTGGCTAAAAAAATACCCAGAAATTATCACGCTAGAAGATCCCTTACATGAAGACGACTGGGCCTACTGGCCAGAAATCACGCGCACCACCAAGATTCCAATCATAGGAGACGATTTAACGGTAACCAATCCAGAACGCCTACAACGCGCAATTGATACTAAAGCAATCAATGCAATTCTCATAAAGCTCAACCAAATTGGAACACTAACAGAAACCGTACAAACCTGCATGCTAGCTCGCAACAACAACATGATGACTATAGTCTCTCATCGTGGAGGAGGAGAAACCAATGACACTGCCATGGTAGACCTAGCCGTAGCCGTGAATGCAGCCTTCATCAAAGTCGGTCCCTCGCGTGGAGAAAGAGTCTGCAAATACAATAGACTTATGGAAATAGCTGATGAACTAAAAGCAAAACCCGTTGGAAAGAACTTCAGAATAATCCACTAACATGGCAAAGAATAGCATTTTCCTGTTTAGACATGCACAATCCTATTTTAATCGTGCAAAAAAATTTACCGGTTGGAAGGATAGTAAATTAACTCCCTTTGGAATTAAACAAGCAAAAAAAGTAGCAAAACTTCTAAAGAACAAACACATCGACGTAGCCTACCACACAAGATTATCTCGTTCTAAGGATACACTAAAAGCTGTTCTAAAATTCCATCCAGAGTGTAAAAAGAAGATTAAAGACGACAGAATGATTGAAAGAAGTTATGGCGAGCTACAAGGAACAACACATGCAGTCTTTTTGAGAAACCATGGAGAAAAAAAATTACACATCATCAGAAGATCATATGATGTCGCTCCCAAAAACGGAGAGAGTATAAAAATGGTAGAAAAAAGAGTAAACGCATTCATTAAAGAGCTATTAAAAAAGATAAAAAAAGAAAATATCAACGTAGCAATTTCTGCACACGGAAACTCCATGAGACCGTTTAGAAAATATTTTGAGAAACTAACTCTAAAACAGATGATGCACCTAGAAAATCCTTGGGACGATTATTTCGAGTACAAAGTCTAGTCAAACGAATGCTCATCATCCGGAAATTCTCCAGCCTTAACATCGCGAATATACTCCTTTATCGCTTTAGTAGCATTATTATTCAATTCAGCATAGCGCTTAACAAATTTCGGATGAAAGTTTTCAACCATGCCTAAAATATCATTAACAACAAGAACCTGACCATCACAAAACTTACCTGCACCAATCCCGATAGTAGGAACAGAGATAGATTTAGTTATTGTATCACCCAACTCACTTGGAATCATTTCTAAAACAACCGCAAAACAACCAGCCTTATCCAAAGCCTTAGCCTCAGTGAGGATATGATTAGCAGAAGCAGAATCCTTACCCTGCACCTTCATGTCAGAAGCGGTTTGTGGCAACAACCCTACATGACCCATCACATGAATTTTATTTTCAACTAAATATTTCGCAACGTCCGCTTTACCCTCAATCTTAATCGCATCAGCACCAGCACCCATTAATTTACGAGCATTCTCCAAAGCAAACGCCTCAGGCTCATCAGATCCATAGGGCATGTCAGCAACAATAAATGAGGTCAATGCACCTCGCCTAACAGCCTCAGTATGACGAATCATCATCTCCATAGTAACGTTCTGAGTACTTTCAAAGCCGTACACTACATTACCTAATGAATCGCCAACCAAAATAACATCAATCTGAATCTCCTCTAATATCTGGGCAGTATTAAAATCATAAGCCGTAATCATGGTAATAGCCTGCAAACCCTTCATAGATTTAAGTCGTGAAATTTCCATTGTAATGAAGGAAAAATAGATGGTTTATAAATCTTTTCGTCGGTAGTATGTGCATAGCATCCTAAGGTCGAAATTCTTTCACCCTCCGAAGCAGGTGCGTTGCGAGGGGTCGCCCCCTCCGGGGACGCAGCACTTTCGAGGGATAGTTTCGAGAATTTCGAAGATGGTTGCTTTAGCAGCCTACGAACGCTAGTGACTATGCTATGCACATACCGTCGGTAAAGGTTAAGAGAGTCTTTGTTGTTCAATCTCAAGCAAGTCCCCTATTTCCTTCATTGAGGAGAAACGATCGTCCCTTTTGGGTTTTATGCAGTGAGCAATAATCTCACTAATTCCTTCTGGAATCGAAGGGTCAATCTCATGGGCAGGCTGCGCATCCGGATGGATCATAAATGATTTTGTATCTCCCTGTGGAATCGAAGCCTCATCTAGGTTAACAGGTTTGTCATTATCCCTTTCATAATAAAATTCGGCAACGGAGTAATAAGGCTTCTGACCAGTGAGCAATTCATAAAGGGAAGCACCCAATGAGTAAATATCTACTCGATGGTCGATAGGAGGACCGCCATTTCGAGCAGTAACTTGCTCAGGAGCAGCATATCCTGGACTATATCTAATATCTAGGGAGGGACCGAAATCACCTATCCTCCTCGCCAAACCAAAATCTCCCAATTTAACAACACCTTGTTTAGTAACGAGGATGTTTGAAGGTTTGATGTCTCGATGAAAATAGTTTTCCTCATGAGCTACCTCCAAAACCTTACAGATACGGATCATGTGGTCAAGAATGGTTTTCAGTGGAAGACCTCCCTCCACCTTAGAAACTAATTCTGACAAGGTTTGTCCTTCGACTAACTCGTGTTGCCCAAACCAGATAATGACATCTTTCTCAACGGGTGTAGGGGTGTTTTTCTCATGGTATTTGGCTTTAACCGGCCCATGCATACCAAGGTCATAGGCACGAACGACATGTTTCTCAAATCCAGGATGCCTTTTGAAGAGATAATCTCTTACAGCACACGCAATCTTATCCTCTCTTTGCAACCGCTTTACCATATTACCATTATGCTCAGGTTTTTTAGTATTCATGATTTCAAAAAAAGGAATCTTGTAAGCGAATTCAGTTTCAACAAAGGGAGGACTATCTGCCAACCGAAGATCATAATCTTCATTGTGATAAGCAGTAGCTCCCTTCATTACTAGCGCATGTCCTCCAACTCCTAGGATGCCCTTTTCAGGATTAGGAGGGAATGTAATAGGTATAGTCCTCTGGCCAAGAAAGTCTCTAACAACAGAGTACATATCCCACACATTAACCGGGATATCGGAGCCAACGGGGTACGTTGGAGATGAATCGAAATGATACATTCTCGAAGTAGGAGTAGTTGAAGTAGCAGCGTCTCTTGGAAGATGCTCAATAGGAACTGTATCCCTCTTACTCAGGTTCGTTTCTTCTCCCATTTTCATAAGATTATATAAATTATATAGAAATCAAAATCCAATTTTGTTTATAAAGTTTATGGTTTCAGTTTTTCCCCAACACCCGAGTCATAACCAACGGAAACGTAATTGACACATCTCCAATGACGGTAATCGCATCTCCCTCGCCCTTGATCTTTCCCCAAGATTTAGCTTCAGAAGTTGTAGCACCAGACAAAGACCCAGCATGCGCATGCGCTGTCGTCATATACACCGCATAGTCCATCCCATCTCGTAACAAGTTAGCAAGAATCGCATGATGTTTAGAAACCCCGCCACCCAACACGATGCAACCGACTTTTTCGGCCTCAATCACGGTACCAAATAACTTAGGCATATCCGAAGTCACCTCAATCTCAAAGTCTGGATGCTTCTGTTTAAAGAAATAAATCTGTAATCCTAGTGCTCCATCCGTAATAGCAGGACAAAACAAAGGAATATTCTGTTTGCGAGCCTGATACAGTATCGAGTGTTCATCCATAACGAACCGACCCAACTCAAATAACAATTCCGAAACTCCCCACTTTTTCTTCTGAGCATACAACTCCCCTAAGATAGGACGAATAATATTTTCAAACGATCCATACACCTCATTCGGAACAAAAATATTTCCAATCCGATTAATGCCCTCCTTTCCAAGCTGAGCATCATCAACATCAAAGCTCCCCTGCAAAAATTCTTTTCCGTTAGCCTTAATCAAATCCTCCTCTATGCTACCGACAGTAGTAATCACAACATCAACAAATTTTTTCTCAATAAGTTGAGCAAAAAATCCACGTAATCCAGAACTCACCATATTCGACGTAAAAGTCAATATAATGGTGGCGTCCTCTTTCTTCATCCGAGTAATAATCTCTACCGCCTTTCCAACGTGCAACGACTGAAATCCAACCTTCCCAATCTGATCAACAAAATCATTCACCGTCATTCCTTTTGTATATCTAAAATCTTTGATAGCATTCATATTAACTTCACCTCAATTTTTTCTAAAGCCAAAAAATCAGCATTAAACGTATATGCACCAGCGTTAAAGAACACCACTAAATCACCCACAACTAATGTCGGCAGCACAACCTCCTTCCTAAAAACATCTAATGAATCAGGAGTCATCCCGCGAATCATGTGTCTAACCTTCTTACCTTTACTATTCGTCATAAACGGAAGCTGCAAATCAACAATCAAGGAGTCTAGTGATGCATTATAGACCGATACATCAAGCATCGCAACATTTCTCCCCTCAACTGCTTTTGTCTGAATCACACGAGTAACTAAAACGCCAGCAGGTCCAACCAAAAATCTACCCGGTTCAACAATCAAGGTCATTTCAGGAAAAATTTTCTTTAACGTCAGTAAATCATATTGTAAAGACTCTACAATAGTATCTAACAAAGGCACATCCTCCCCAATATATTGAATAGGAAACCCTCCACCCAAATCTAAATAATCCACAGTCACGCCAGACCGCTTCAACTCAGCAATAAAACCAACCAACAAATCACTATTTCTTGTCCAGACATCCAAATCAACGTTCTGACTAATCAAGTGGTTGTGTACCCCCAATTTCAAACCCGAAAGTCCGAAGGCAGAGTGCATCAAAACTTTTGCATCAGCAAACGACATGCCAAAGCAAGTATCCGTAGGATACAAACCATCTGTTACAACTCCAGTAGCAACTCGAAACAAAACATCTAATCTAGTATCTCCTCGAGCCTCCATCAAAACAGAAAATGCACCGGGAGAATCAATAATAAATCTACGTACGCCACTTTTCAAAACTTTTTTCGCATCAGCCAACGTCAAGCAAGCACTGTAATAGATAATATTCTTCGAAAATCCACCGACCTCACGTAAATGTCGTAAATTACAAACCAAAAACGAACTACCTGCTTTAGCAAACACCTTTCCAATATCAACACAATCATTCGTTTTGTAAGAGTAAGCAACCTGTGTAGGGATAAAAGCACCAAAACCCTCCTTAATCCGAGTATACTGCGAAAGTAAGCGCTTCTTACTAAACACAAAACAGGGCTTCCCAAATCTAGCTACGTCTTTGCCCGCATAGGACAGCATTCCATTCTCTTGTTGTAGTGTATGTTCAATAACCATAGAAACCTCTCTAGAAAAAAGTAATTACGCACCAGTCTTACGTACTGAATCCATAACTAAGATTAATAGAGATGGCTTTTTAAAGATATACTATTTAACAGACGTATGTATATAGATATTCACTGTCATCTAGATGTTGAGCAGTTCGAAAAAGACCTAGGCCAAGTAATCAAGAATGCAGAACAAGCAGACCTTAAAGTAATTCTAACTAATGGGACTAATTCCGATTCCAATAAAGCAGCTCTAAAACTAGCAAAAAAATACGACCTAGTGCGAGCAGCCCTAGGAATCTATCCCGAGCACGCACACGAGCTAGATGTAGACCAAGAAATAGAATTCATCAAAAAGCACAAAGACGAAATCGTAGCAATCGGCGAAGTAGGACTAGATGGTATCGATAAAACGAATTTCGAAGAGCAAAAAAAGTGTTTCCAAAAGATGATTGACCTAGCAAAAGAGCTAGATCTCCCCGTAGTAATCCACTCAAGAAAAGCAGAATCGGTTTGTATAGAGATGCTACAAGCCTCTAAAATTAAGAAAGTGCTTTTACACTGTTTCTGTGGCAAGAAAAAACTCATCGAGAGAGCAGCAAAGCTAGGATATTATTTCTCCGTTCCAACCAATGTAGTCCGTGCAGAAAACTTCCAATCTCTAATAAGAAATGTTCCCATAACACAATTATTTGCAGAAACCGATGCGCCCTGGCTATCTCCCTTCAAAGAAAAAAGAAATGAACCAGCCTTCGTTGTAGAATCCTACAAAGAAATCGCCAAGCAAAAGAAGATGGACCCAGAAGAAGTAAAAAAAAGCATCTTCATGAATTGGCAGAAGTTGTTCTAACCACCCCTTAAGAATAGTATGTGCATAGCATAGTCACTAGCGTTCGTAGGCTGCTAAAGCAACCATCTTCGAAATTCTCGAAACTATCCCTCGAAAGTGCTGCGTCCCCGGAGGGGGCGACCCCTCGCAACGCACCTGCTTCGGAGGTGAAAGAATTTCGACCTTAGGATGCTATGCACATACTAAGAATACAAATTCTTTTATTGAAACAACGACTTATAATGATTATGGGGACTGAATTAGAACCAGAGGGTATTACTCCAACAAGAGTAGTCTTAAGATACTTCTACCAAGAGGATAACGTACCCCTACCTACAGTTAGGCAAACACACAATGCTATCTGTTCACTAGTAAACGATGATCAAGGAGCCGTACTAACATATACTATTGATCGGGCAAGGGAACAGCAAAGGTGGTAGTACTATCACTTCAAGCACTCTACAATAAAGAAACAGATCCCCCTGGAGTTCTAGCACGCTACACAGGAGATTATATCTGAACATCAGATTCATAGTCTATTTCAGATTTCGAATCAAGAACATCATATACAATCTCTTCAGCCTTTGTTGCAGCCATAATATCATCTTTAATCGTCTCAAAGTCCTTTTTAGAAACCTTACCCTTCAATGCTAACGATACAATCGGCTCCTTCAACGATAAATTCTTCTCCGTCTTAGCCTTACGAGCCTGAGTAACCGCAAAAACAGCCAATGCACCTAATGCATCCGATTTAGCATCAACCATATCTAGAGTAGGCCAACTAGAAATATGAATACTTTTACACTTTTCCTTGGAAGCAAAGAACAAGTGATAAATCTCCTCGGTAATGTGGGGCATAATCGGGGCCATCAACTTCAAAACAGCAAGTAACGTTTCATACAATGCATACTGTGCACTCTCTCTCTCAGCTTTTCCACGAACATCAGGATTATACAATCTATCTTTTACAATCTCTAAATACTGATCACAAAAGTCATGCCAAAAGAATACATCAAGTTCAGCGCGAGCCTTACTGTACTCGTACTTTTCAAATGAAGCAGTAGCCGATTTAACAATCGAACTCATTCGCGACAAGATCCAGGCATCTACAGCCTCTAACTGCTTAGGCTTCTTTCCAGAGTAGTCTTCAAGATGCATTAGAGCAAATTTAGAAGCATTCCATAATTTGGTAATGAATTTCTCGCCCGTAACCAAATCTTTCTCCTGATACGCCAAATCATCACCTAATTTCGATGCAGCACTCCAAAACCGCAACCCATCAGCAGAGTATTGTTCAATAACCTTCTGCGGTTCAACCACATCACCCTTAGATTTAGACATTTTCTTACCGCGAGGATCCAAAGCCCAACCCGAAATCATAACATCCTTCCACGGCAACCGATTGTCATGCAAATGACTTCTAACAACCGTATTAAACAACCAAAAGGTAATAATATCGTGAGCCTGCGGACGAAGATCCATCGGCAATAATTTCTTAAAAACAGGTTTATCCTTGAATAATTCGGCAGCCAGCTGCGGTGTCAAAGACGAAGTAGCCCACGTATCTATAACATCTTTCTCTCCAACCACTTCACCTTTCTTATAACCTTTAGGCAAATCCTTCAACGGATCAACCGGAAGATCTTTTTCATCAGCAAAAATAGGTGTACCTTCTTTATCATACCACACCGGAAACGGAATACCTGAAAAACGTTGTCGCGAAATGCACCAGTCCCACTGTAAACCTTTGATCCAATTATCGTAGCGGTTCTTCATATGTGCAGGATACCATTTCAACTCATTACCTCGCTTCAAAAAGTCTTTTTTCAAATCTAAGTACTTGATAAACCATTGTTCTGTCGCAACATATTCAATCGGAGTCCCACATCGCTCGTGTACATTAGAAGTGTGATCCATCGATTCTTTCTTAACCAGAAAATTCTGTTTCTCGAGATCCTCTACAGCCCCTTTACGAGCCTCATCAGAGTGCATCCCCTTATACGGGCCAACACAGTATCTTCCGGTAAAATCCATGATATTGATAGCTTCAACGTCCGTATGCCGTGCCATCCATTCAACACAGTCAAGTCCACCATACGTACAGTAATACACAACTCCCGTTCCATATTCGGTTTTTACAGAGATATCATGCGTAATTGGCACCGGCAACGGAGCAAACGCAATATCAACCTTCTTGCCAACAATCTTTTTACCCTTATACGTCTCTAGAACCTTGAAACCAAACTCCTCCTGCATAGTTTCACAAGCATCCTTACTAATAATCCACTTCTCGCCATTCTCCAACCCAACGCTAACATAGTCTCCTGCCTCATCGATAGAAACTCCCACGCAAGAAGGATGCAGTTCGGGACGCGTAGTAGCATAAATAATAAATTCTCCAGTTTCAACCTTACCTTTAACATAAACAAGTTCGGTAGTCTTTTCAACATCCTCCATCTCAACCTGCGCAATTGCAGTTTGACAGACAGGACAAAACGTTATAGGAGAAAATTTCCGCTCAACTCTTTTCTGCTTAACCAAATCCAAGAACATGCGTTGAGATATTCTCTGAGAATGTTCGTCAAGAGTAGTGTAAAAGATATTCCAGTCACAACTAATCCCTATTCTCTTCCAATCCGCAAGATATTCGGGACGCAATTCTTTTTCAAGAGTATCTAAACACAGCTTCGCAAACTCCGAACGATCCATTTTACTGCCCTTAACTCCTTTCATCTTCTCAATAAGGCGTTCAGTTGCCAACCCATTATCATCGGTACCAAAAGGATAAAATAAATTAAAACCATTCATTCGCTTATAGCGAGCAATAAAATCCATCTGTGAATACATAAAAGCATGTCCAATGTGCATCTTTCCAGAAACCGTAGGAGGAGGAGTATCAACAGAAAATATCTTCTTATCACTATCCGGATCAAAAGCAAAAATCTTCTCCTTGACCCAATAGTTCTGCCACTTAGGTTCAGCCTCTTTGCTGTCATAATGCTTAGGTAATTCCATAACTCTAAGAACCACCAAATGCTATTTAAAACTTACCCTCTTTTGGGCTCAGTAGAAAGTCCTGGTTATCGGCTTTAAGTCGAAATCCTCCTGATACAAAATTAGGATGACAAAGGGGTTGCTCCATACGGGAAATGT
>JAQBWB010000032.1 GCA_027623355.1 Nanobdellota archaeon
GCGACCCCTCGCAACGCACCTGCTTTTGAAGGTGAAAGAATTTCGACCTTAGGATGCTATGCACATACTAAGAATACAAATGTTTATAAATTATTCCGGATTGCTTGTTTCATGAAAAAAATAGTTGCTTTGATTGTTGTCTTATTTGTTGTTGGATGTATTCCTTTAGAAAATGATGCTACTCGAATGGTTCCTAAGCAGGGAGATCAACGGATTGATCAGGTTGTTTCTGGTGAATTAGTTAATGAGGCTGTTGTGGAAGAAGTTGTTGTTCCCAAGGCGGTTGCTGCAAGTGGTATTTTTCATGAGATTACTATTGAGAACTTGAAATTCTTTCCTCCTGAATTGAACGTAGGGGTGGGAGATGAGATTACCTGGTTGAATGAAGATGATGTTTCGCATAGTATTGTGATGGGAGATATTGTATCCCCTGTGCTTGTGTCTGGTGGTTCGTTTACCCATGTCTTTTTGGAGCGTGGTACGTATGCCTATAGCTGCGGGATTCACCCAATGATGACTGGAACTATTGTTGTTTCTTAGTTATTTTCTGTCAAAAGTAAGTTATTTAAAGGGGAGTAGCTATTGTAACTTTAGGTTGAAGACTCATGGGAAAATTTTTCGATAATTCAAAAAAGCTTTTTGAGAATGCTCTGCAATACGTTACGGTGAGTGCGGATGTGGTTAAAACGTTAGAGCATCCTAAGCAGATTATCCAGGTTAGTATCCCGTTGAGGAAGTTGAACGGTGACTTAGAAATTTTTACTGGATATCGTGTACATCACAATGATTTATTAGGTCCTACTAAGGGAGGGATTCGTTTCTTTCCTACGGTGGATTTGGATGAGGTTAAATCACTTGCATTCTTGATGACGTTTAAATGTGCGGTTGTTGGCATTCCTTTTGGTGGGGCTAAGGGAGGGGTTGTTGTTGATCCTAAGAAATTGAAGAGACACGAGATTGAGCATTTGAGTCGAGGATATATTAGGGGTATTTATGATTTCATTGGTCCTGATGTGGACATTCCGGCACCTGATGTATATACAAATGAGATGATTATGGGCTGGATGGCCGATGAATATAATAAGATCTCTCGGAAATTGACGCCTGCAGTAATTACAGGTAAACCAGTAGCCCTTGGCGGTAGTTTAGGTCGAGATGATGCTACTGCTCGAGGAGCGTATTATGTGTTACGTGCAATGATTAAGAAGAAGAAATGGAACCCTAAGAAATTAACGGTTGCGATACAGGGATATGGTAATGCTGGATATCATCTTGCAAGATTATTACATGACGATGGCTACAAAATTGTGGGCTTAAGTGACTCGAAGGGAGCTATCTTTACAAAAAAAGGCAGTTTAGATCCGGAGAGTGTTATGCGGCGCAAACGAGAGGCTGGAAAGTTGGAGGCGGTGTATTGCAAGGGCACGGTTTGTGATATTGTTAAGCATGACAGAATTACTAACGAGGAATTGTTGGAGGCTGATGTGGATATTTTAGTTCCTGCTGCAATCGAGAATCAGATTACTAAAAAGAATGCAGGTAAGATTAAGGCTAAGATTATTTTAGAGGTTGCTAATGGTCCTACCTCGTATGAGGCTGATGCGATTCTTGCTAAAAACAAGCAGATTGTCGTTCCTGATATTCTTGCGAATGCGGGTGGAGTAACAGTTAGTTATTTTGAATGGTTGCAGAATAGAAGTGGAGATTATTGGAGTTTAGGGACAGTACATGAAAATTTGGAAAAGATTATGATTACTGCTTATGGTGCGGTTACCAAGATTCAGGATGAGTTGAAGGTTGATATGAGGACTGCTGCCTATATTGTTTCGGTGAAACGATTGGTTGCTGCTATTGAAGCTAAGGGTACTGCAGAGTACTTCAAAACGTAGACTGGTTATTTTCAAAGTTAATTTTGACACTTAAGGTAAGGTTTATTAAGCTGGGGGGTGTACCTGTTCATATGGGATACAAAGTAATAGCTCCAGTTGGAGATAATCTAAAAGCGTTGTTTGTAGGTATCAAGGAATTCCCTACGGAGATGGTGTACCTCATTGCACCCAAAGCAAATAATAAGGAGGCTCATGAGTTGGCTGCGAAGTTAGATGAGTTTACTATTAAATCTAAGATCCTTGAAATTGACGGTAACATTATGGATGGGATGTTTCGAATCTTTGGAGACATTTGTTCTTTGCATGATGAGGATGATTTGATTGTGAACGTTGCTACGGGTGATAGAATAAGTACGTGTGCTGCTTTATCTGCTGCCTTTGCAAATGGACTGAAGGCGTTTGGAGTAATGGATGATATGGCTATGATGTTGCCGATTATGAAGTTGAGTTATTATAATGAGTTAAGTGAGAATAAACTGAAGATTTTAAAACACCTGTCTTCAGATGATTTTACCTCGTTGAAGCAGTTGAGTGAAAAAGTCTCTATGTCTATCTCGTTGTTGTCGTACCACATTAACGGAAATTACAAATACAAGGGATTGAAACAGTTTAGATTGGTAGAATTGAAGGGTGAGCATAATAATTTGTACATTAAGTTGTCGCAGTTAGGTAATTTGTTGTTGAAAGGATATATTAAGAGGTATGACAAGAAGAAATGAGTTCTACGGTAGTCATACAAGAAAGTAAACCTGGATATGTCAGTTTTAAACAGGTTGATGGAAAGTCTAAATTGGATGATTTGTGGTTTATGGTTGGTAGTCGCTGTAATTTATCTTGTAAACATTGCTATGTGGGAAGCAATCCTAAGAATGATAGTTTGCAACAGATTACTTTAGCCGAGGTTGAGCCGTTTTTGGATGAAGCTAAAGCGTTTGGTGTTGAGAGAATTTACTTTACGGGTGGAGAGCCCTTTATTAATACGGAGATGCTTGATATTATTGATTCTTCCTTGAAGCGAGCGAATGTTACTGTCCTCACGAATGCTACGTATCCGTTGCGTCGTTTGTTGAAGGAATTGCCTTCTTATAAGGAGCGACATGGACATTCGCTTTCATTTAGAGTTTCACTAGATCATTATGATGGGGCGAAACATGATGTTATTCGTGGAGAGGGGATGTTTGTTTTAACGGTTGCTAATGTTTTGTCACTTGCTGAAATGGGATTCAAACCTATTATTACGTCTACGGCGGTTGTGTATGAAGATAACTCCTTGGGTCCGGATGCTATTGAGCAGAAGTTTAAGGATGTCTTTTTGGAGCACGGTGTTGCTGTTGAGGTGAAGTTGTTACCCTATAATTTAGAGATGGGTACTAATTTAGAACGGATTGAGATGCCCTCGAAGCATGTCTTGATCACGGAATCATGTATGGTGAAACCAGGCATAACTGCAGAGATGTTTCAGTGTCATAATGGTCGTACTCTGGAGAAGATAGACGGTAAGATGGTTGTGTATCCGTGTCCGATCATTTACAACAATGCTAATTTTGAGATGGGTAGTACTCTTTCGGAATCTTTTAGGGACGTTTTATTAACTCATAAGGCTTGTTTTGATTTTTGTTATAAATCTGGGGGGAAATGTACAAACTAAGATGACAGAAGAAACGGTTGCTGCGGTAAAGGAATATTATGGTAAGGAATTAAAGAGTATGGATGATTTGAAGACGAATGCGTGTAGTTGTGTTGTGAATATTCCTAGTAGTCATAAGGAAATATTATCGAAGATTGATCCTGAGATTACTTCAAAGTTCTACGGGTGTGGGAGCCCTATTCCTCCTCTTTTAGCTGGTAAGACTGTTCTTGATTTAGGATGTGGTACGGGAAGAGATGCTTACCTGGTTTCAGCTTTGGTTGGTGAACATGGCAAGGTTATTGGTGTAGATATGACTGAGGAGCAGCTAGCTGTTGCAAGAAAACATATTGACTCTCAGATGAAGGCTTTTTCGATGAGTAAAAGTAATGTTGTTTTTCATCTTGGTAAGATTGAGGATTTGGATGCGTTGGGGATTGGTGATAATTCGGTTGATGTTGTTATCTCGAATTGTGTGATTAATTTATCTACTAACAAAGAGAAGGTTTTCTCTGAAATTTTTCGTGTATTGAAACCAGGAGGAGAATTATATTTTTCTGATGTGTTTACCGATAGAAGATTGGATGTAGCTATTCGAGATGATCCTGTTTTGTATGGTGAATGTTTAGGTGGAGCGTTGTATGTTGAGGACTTTAGGAGATTGCTCTCTAAGGTTGGATGTCGTGATTACCGAGTTGTTGAGCAAAGTACGATTACGGTTACTAAAGAGGATTTGAAGGAGAAGATTGGGAATGCTTCTTTTATTTCGTTGACGGTTCGCGCGTTTAAACTTCCTTTAGAGGATCAATGCGAGGATTTTGGGCAGGTTGCCACCTATACTGGAACTATTGCTGAGAGCAAACATTCTTTTGTTTTAGATGATCATCATCTTTTTATTGCAGGAAAGCCGCAGCTGGTGTGTGGGAATACAGCTTTAATGTTGTCTGCTACTCGCTATGCGGATCATTTTACGATTGTAGGCAATACTGAGAACCATCACGGTTTGTTTGATTGTTCTGAAAAGATTGATAAGGACGATGGGTGTTGTTAATGGCGCAGAGTATTCTTTTCTTATGTGGTCACAATGCGGGTAGGAGTCAGATGGCTCAGGCTTTTTTTAATCATCTGTATACTGGTGAGAGGTATGTGGGTGAGAGTGCAGGAACAAATATTGCTTCGGAGTTGAATGCGGGTTGTGTTGTGGCGATGAAGGAAATTGGTATCGATATGTCTAAAAGTTATCCTCAGGTGTTTGATCGTTCTAAAGCGTATGCTAAGGTGTTTGGTATGGGTTGCGGAGTTGAATGTGACTTGAAGATAGATGAGGATTTGGGTATTGATGATCCTCATGGGAAGGAAATAGATGAGGTTCGACGGATACGAGATGATGTAAAGACTGCGGTTGAACGCATTATTGGTGACCTTGATGGTTAAGAAAAAACATGTAGTTAAGATAGTGGTGCTGATTGCAGTAGTTGTCTTTTTGATTTCTCTTGGAAAGATGTATGACTTGAAGAGTTTGCTTTCTGAAGAGGTTGTTAAGATGCATGTTATGCGGTTGGGTCCGTTTGCGGCTTTAGCGTTTACGGTTTTATATATTGCTGCTACGTTATTGTTCTTGCCGGGAACTCCGCTGAGTATTGCTGGAGGATTTATCTTTGGCTCGTGGATGGGAACGTTGTATGTTGTTGTTGGTGCTGTCTTAGGCGCTAGTCTTGCTTTTTTTCTTGCACGATTTTTTGGACAGGGTTTTTTCCATACACTACTTAAGGAGAAATTCAAGAAATTGGATGAGTATGACTCTAAATTATGTGAGAATGGATTTGTAACGATGTTGTTTTTGAGATTGGTTCCCTTGTTTCCCTTCAATGGATTGAATTTTGCTCTGGGACTGACTCGAGTTAAGTTCAAGGACTTTTTTCTGGGTACTTTGTTAGGAATTATTCCTGGTTCGTTTGTGTTCGTGAGTATTGGGGCTAACACTGGAGATGTTCGGAGTCCGAGATTCTATCTAGCTATTGGTGCGTTTTTGTTGCTAGTGTTAGTTCCTACTGTATATAAGAAATATAAACAGAAGCATGAAAAATGAAGATGGTAGCAAGCACTGGTATTATGGATTAGTTGCAGCTTTCTTTGTTTTTGTTATTTTTTTTATTGTAGATCAGTTTATTGATTTCTCTCAGCTTACGGATTTGGTGTATTTGCAGCAGCAACTGATTTCTTATGGTGGATGGAGTGTTCTTGTTTTCATTTTAGTTATGGCCTTGGCGATTGTTGTCAGCCCGATCCCGAGTTTGCCGTTAGATGTTGTTGCTGGATTGATTTGGAGTCCTTATTTGGCTACGGTGTATGCGGTGACTGGTGCTTTAATAGGGTCGTTGATTAGTTTTCTTCTTGCTCGGTGGTTAGGTAGGCGACTTGTTGAAAAGATTTTTCACAAACATATTGAATTTTGTCATCCGTCTAGTGATTGGTCGTTAGCTTTGATTATTTTTGTTGCACGTTTGATTCCGTTTATCCAATTTGATATTGTTAGTTATGGAGCTGGATTGACTAAGATGCGGGTGTGGCCCTTTGTGGTAGCTACTTTTTTTGGGATGATTCCTATGACGTTTATTTTTGCTTCGTTTGGTAATATGTATATGCTCTCTCCCTTGGTAACTGGGGTGTTGTCGGTGCTTTTGGTTATTGCCCTCTTTGTGATGCCCTATTATTTTTACAAGTATAACTTGCTTGGTTTTGCAAAAAGAATAAAAATAGAGGATACTAAATGAGTTCTGTGAAGAAATTTGATGTGATTGTAATTGGTGCAGGTAGTGCTGGGCTAAATGTAGCCATGTTCTTTAATCGAATAGGACTCAAGGTGTTGTTGGTTGAAAAGCATTTAATTGGTGGAGATTGTCTGAATTATGGGTGTGTGCCTTCGAAATCGTTGATTTCATTGGCACATGATATCTTCTCCTTGCGTAAGGGTACGACGTTTGGATTTAGCGTTAAAGGTGCTGTTGATATGAAACAGATTGCTTTGAAGATTGCCGAGCGACAGGATGTTATTCGAGAGCATGAGAATCCTGCTTACTTTCGCAAGTTAGGGATTACGGTTGAGATGGGTGCTGGCTGTTTTGTTTCACCTACTGAAATTGCGGTTAATGGTAAGCACTTTACCGCTCGAAAGATTGTAATTGCTACGGGTTCTCGTCCACTGGTGCCTAAGATTGAGGGATTAGAAAAAGTATCTTACTTTACTAATGAGACTATTTTTGCTAATTCAACGCTTCCTAATCGGTTGCTTGTTATTGGAAGTGGGCCTATAGGTATTGAATTGGCGCAGGCGTATGGCCGATTGGGTAGTTCGGTTACAGTTGTTAGCAGGGGAGATCATATTCTGTTGAAGGAAGACGATGAAATTGCTAGGAAGATGCAGACGGTTTTAGAGAAAGAGGGGATGAAGGTAGTTGTTGAAGCTAATCCTGTTCGTTTCGAGGGTGCTAGTACCTTGGTGTATAGAAAATATGATAGAGATGTTAAGAAGATGGTTGGTCCCGAATTGAAGATCGGGTTTGATCAGGTGCTGATTGCTACAGGTAGAGCGTTGAACATTGATAGTCTGGGACTTGAGAAGGCTGGGATTGCTGTAAAGGATCGGAAGATTGTATTGGATAGGGGACTTCGTACAACAAATAAGCGAGTATATGTATGTGGGGATGCTGGCGGTACGTTCTTATTTACTCACTGGGCTGAGACTGAGGCAAAATATGTCATTACGAATATGATGAGTCCGTTCAAGAGGAGTCCTAAACTTAGTTCTGTTGCTTGGGTTACGTATACCGATCCGGAAATTGCTACGTTTGGAAAACAGGAGGGTGCACTGGTTAAAGGTTCATATTCAGTTATTAGTCAATCTCTTTCGGATGTAGATAGAGCTATTGCTGAGGATAAGCGCGAGGGATTGCTGAAGATATATCATTGTAAGGGTAAAATCTTGGGTGGAGTGTTGATGGCTCCGCATGCAGGGGAGATGATTGGTGAATTGATTACTGCTATGGAGCAAGGGATTTCTGTAAAGAAATTATTTAATCGCATTTATCCGTATCCTACGCTTAGTCGCATTACTCGGCGAGCTGTTGGCAGTTATTTGGGTGAGCGTTTGACAACTAGGAGTAAGAAACTCTTAAGAAGGTTGTTTTATTTCTTTAATCGATGATATCGGTTATTGTTCCTACGATTGGTGAAAAGAATATAGCTGGAACTATGCGATTGATATTGTATCGAGCTAAACATCCTGTAGAGATTATTGTTGTTGATGGTGATGGGTATGCACTTCGTCGTGTTGGTAGAGAAAATGTTGTTAAGGTTGCTAGCGAACGTCGCGGTAGAGCGTTTTCGATGAATCAGGGAGCTCGGCTTGCTACGGGTTCGGTGTTGTTATTTTTGCATGCGGATACTGAACTTCCTTTGCATTGGGATGTTGCGGTGATGAAGTCATTACAGAAGTCAGATTATGGCTTTTTTAATCGTCGGTTTGATTCTGCTCATCCCTTGTTGATTTTGAATTCCTTTTTTACTACTTTGCGTGCTCGGCTTTTTGGTACGATCTTAGGTGATCAGACATTGTTTGTTACACGTAAGGTGTTTGAAAGGGTTAAAGGATTTCCAGAACAGATGTTGTTTGAGGATGTTGGTATCTCTAAGAAATTGCTTGGCTACAGGCGTGGTTTTGTATCGTCTGCTGTTGTTAGTTCTGCTCGACGGTTTTTGAAGAAAGGAGTTATTCGGCAGTTTTTATTGAATCAGTATTTGTGGGTTTTGTATCGGATGAAGGTTAGCTCTAAGAGGTTATATTCGTTGTATACCGGAAAGAATCTTGATGCTGTTTGTATGCTTGCTAAATATCCTTCGTTGGGAAAGGTCAAGACTCGATTGGCTGCTACAATTGGTAAACAGAAAGCGTTGCAGGTGTATAGACGTTGCTTGGAGATGTTGATTTTGGAACAGGGTGGTAGTGATTTCTTTTTGGGGTATAGTCCTACTGATCAGAAAAAGGAATTTATGCAGTCTTATCCTGGATTGCAATATGTTGCACAGGTTTCTGGCTCGCTAGGAGATCGGATGCAGGCATTGGTTAGCACTCTGTTGAACACTCATAGAAAGGTGGTGTTGATGGGTGCTGATATGCCTACGTTAACTCGTAAACGAGTTGCTCGTGCGTTCTCTTTATTGGATACGGTGGATATTGTGCTTGGTCCATGTGTGGACGGTGGTTATTACTTGATTGGTATGAAACATGAGCATGATGTTTTTTCTGGCATTCCTTGGAGTAGTGATTTAACGTTAAAAGCAACACTTAAAAAGATTAAAGGTCTTGGTTTAAGCTATCGGTTGTTACAAACGGAACAGGATATTGACACGGTTGAAGATTTGAAGCTTTATCGTAAAAAGGGGTTGAAGATATGAGATACTTTATTGTTGGAATGTTGATGGTGTTTATTGTAGCTTGTAGTCCGGTTGCTCGGGATGTTGCAGTAGTGCCCTTAGAGGTTGTTGATTCTTCTTTGCCTGTTAACACTGAGATTGTTGAGGAAGTTGAGATTGAATCTGATGCGGATGCTGCTGCCGAGATTGTCGAGGACCTTCCGGTCGTGGATGTAGCAAGTAAGTTATGGATGCGGCATCGGTTTACTGATATTCGAACAGGTGATACCTTTTCTATTGATGATTTTGCTGGGGAGACGGTATTGTTTGAGAGTTTTGCTGTATGGTGTCCTAAATGTACAAAACAGCAGCATGTTTTTAAGGAGATGGAGGGGGACGTTATCCATATTTCTCTAGATACCGATCCTAATGAGGATGTGGCTGTTGTTCGCGATCATATTACTCGAAATGGATTTGATTGGTACTATGCTATTAGTCCGGCCGAGGTTACTAAAGATTTGATTGATTATTTTGGGATTACTATTGTGAATGCTCCTGCAATTCCGGTAGTCATGGTATGTTCGGATGGTGAGGCTAGAATGTTGCCGAACGGACATAAGGATATTGAGGAACTTGAGAAGGAGATTGGGTTAGGATGTTGATTAGTGATATTTTCACTAGTTTTGTTCTTGGTTTATTGACTCCGCTGACTGCAGTTTGTGTGTTGCCTTTGTATCCTGGATTTCTTTCTTATCTTGCTAGTAGAGTTGAAACTGGAAAAAGTAGATATTATCCTCTTAAGTTAGGGTTATTGGTTGTCTCGGGAGTGTTGTCGTTTATGTTGTTGTTAGGTTTATTGTTCACTACACTTTTTGAGGTGTCTTTGAACTCGATTATTTCTGTTGTTTCCCCGATTGCTTTTGGATTATTAGGGGGGATTAGCGTATTGATGATTTTTAATGTGGATCTTTCTGGTTTTTTCCCGCAGGTGCATGCTCCGTTGAAGAAAAATCCCTTTTGGAGTGCATTCTTGTTTGGATTTTTCTTTGGTACCATTGTGATTCCCTGTAATCCTGGTTTTATAGCAGCTTTTTTTGCTCGCTCGCTGTTGATTGCTAATCCTCTCGCTAATATGCTGAACTTTTTGTTTTTTGGATTGGGGATTGGTGCACCGTTGTTGGTGTTGGCATTATTATCTTCGGGAAAGAGTCAGGCATTGATTACGTGGTTGACTGCCCGTAAAAAAGGATTAAATTTGGTTGCTGGGTTGATTATGCTTGGCATTTCGTTGTATTACCTGATTTTTGTGTTTCAGGTTTTCTTTTAGGCATTAAAGAAAAATTATATATAGACCGGTAGGCATTACAGGCGTATGAAGAAGATGATCCTCTTTGCCGTATTAGTAATCACCTTTTTGTATGGGTGCGAGGTAATCAGGGAACCTGCAGCTGAACGTCTTGTTGATGGGGCAGAGGCATCTGAAGCAGCTGCTTCTGATGATAGCACTGGCGGCCTTCCTGAGGGGATCAAAACGATGGCTGATGGCACGAAGTATCTTGTGCATCCTTCCAAAATTATAGGGGGAGGCCCGCCGAAGGGAGGGATCGGTGTAGATCGAGGCATCCCTGCTCTTGATTCCGGAAATCTCAATTTTGTCTCCGTAGCTGAAGCTTCTGCGTTTATCGCAGATGATGAACTTGTGCTTGTTGTGCAGCACAACGGCGAGGAGAAAGTGTATCCTCTGCAGATCATGGTGTGGCACGAGATTGCAAATGATGTTGTCGGAGGGGATCCGCTTGCCATCACGTACTGTCCTCTTTGCGGGAGCGGGATAGCATATGACCGACGGATCATGGCTGATGGCTCTCTGAAGGTGGCCCGTTTTGGAACTTCAGGAAAATTGTATAATTCCAACCTGGTGATGTATGATGATCTTACTGATACCTACTGGCAGCAGATCGATGGGAAAGCCATCATTGGAGATCTTGCAGGACAAGAGCTTCAAGCAGTCTCTATCGATACGGTCGTGTGGAGAGATCTTGCTGGAATGCATCCGGACGCTCTTGTTTTGAGCCAGGATACGGGCATTTCAAGGGCATACGGCCGGGATCCCTATGGCAGCTATTATGAAGATAGTTTCCTGTTCTTCCCCGTTGACAATGAGAATGACTCTGTGCATCCAAAAACGGTCATTTTTGGCATCGAGGTGGATGGGGTGTATAAGGCGTATCGTGAAGATGACCTTGTTGAAGCGGAGGTAATCTCCGATACGGTGAACGGGATTTCACTTACCGTCAAGCGGGATTCAGTCGGGATTGTCACTGTTGTTGACGCTTTTGGCAATGAGATCGTCAAAGAGAGAGATTTCTGGTTTGCATGGTATGCGTTCCATCCTGAGACTGAGCTGTATGCGCCTGGAGAATGATTCCTTCGGCCTTTTGGTGGAAACGCATGTGCAGAATAGTATGTGCATCTCAAGGCCCTGTGGCCCGGAACTTGTCGCGGACACTCGTCTGAGCACAACCCCCACGACGGGCAAGCCCTTTTTTCTGAAGGATTTCGACCTTAGGATGCTATGCACATACTAAAAATAGAAGCATTTAAAAGTGTATATTGTTTCTCTACGTTTAATCAGGAGCATCTCAAGGGATGCTTCTAGTAAAAAAGTAAGTATATTGGAGGAATGAGAAAATGAAAGGAAGAGTAAAGTTTTACAACGAAATGAAAGGATTTGGTTTTATTGCAGGAGAGGATGGCAAAGAGTACTTTGTTCACCAGACTGGATTAGAACAAGGTGTGTCAATCACTGAAAATGATGAAGTTAACTTCACAGTTACAGAAGGCGACAGAGGACCTAAGGCAGTTAGCGTAACCAAAGGAAATGCAGTAGCTGAATCAGGTGATTCAAGCGAAGAAGATTCTATGGAAGACGAAGCATCTAACGAAGAAGAAGATTCTTCAGACGAAGAAGAAGATTCTTCAGACGAAGAAGAACAGACTGAGTAAGTCTTTCTTTTTTTATTTTTT
>JAQBWB010000033.1 GCA_027623355.1 Nanobdellota archaeon
AATCTCAGGAATTTCGAAGATGGTTGCTTTAGCAGCCTACGAACGCTAGTGACTATGCTATGCACATACGGTCAATAAACACCTTTTTATACCACCAAGAACTACCAAAACCATGATTATAGGCATAACCGGAATCTTCCAATCTGGAAAATCAACCGTAGCACAGCTCATAAAAGAAAAAGGCTACAAGCACATCGATGCAGACGCAATAGGGCACGAAGTCTTAGATGAGCCCTTAATTAAAGAACGTCTGGTCAAAACCTTTGGTGATGGAATTCTTGAAGACGGATTTATCGACAGAAAAAAACTAGGAAGACGAGCATTCAAATCCCAATCATCATTACAACAATTAAACACCATCGTTCATCCAAAGATTCTAGAGACCATCAGACAAAGAACACAAGACAAAGAAGAAAACATCGTCCTTGATGCACCCTTACTCTTCGAAACCAACCTCCAAAATATCTGTGATAAAGTAATAACCGTAACCCTCACTCCAGCCCTACAAGAAGCAAGGGCAAAAGACAACGGTTGGGAACAAGAAGATCTAGATAACATCAATAAAACCCAACTCCCACAAGAAAAGAAAGAAGAGCTAGCAGACTTCACAATTCAAAATAATGGCGAAAATGAAGATCTCAAATTACAAGTAGAGGTCATACTACAATCTTTATAAAGAGAATTCTATTAACCTATTATATGAAAATAGCAATCTATCCCGGAAGCTTTGACCCCATCACCAATGGTCATCTAGATGTACTAGAACGAGCCCTAAAAATCTTCGACAAAATAATCGTTGCCGTAGGAGAGCAAAAAGGAAAAAACTACATGTTCAATACAGATGAACGAGTAAACCTAATCAAAGAATCAACCAAACATCTAGAGGTAGAGGTAAAATCCTTCAAAGGCACCCTAGTAAATTTTGCAGAGCAAGAACAAGCAACCGCCATTGTTCGTGGATTACGCGCAGTTTCAGATTTCGATCACGAATTCCAGCTAGCATTAATGAATAGAAAATTAAACAAAGAAATCGAGACCGTCTTCATCATGACACGTGGCATGTATTCCTACCTTTCTTCAAGTATAGTAAAAGAAGCAGCCCAACTAAAAGCAAAATTAGTGGGTATGGTTCCTACGAATGTTGAAGATGCACTTAAAGAGAAGTGCTAATACTCCCCTTCCGTCTTCTTGCCTTCTTTCTCCAAGTGAACAAAGAATAACCTCTCCTGAGGATTATTTTCAGAAACACCTTTCATCTCAACACGACTATACCCTAAATTTTTTGCAACCAAAACCCCACAAAGAGCAGAAACCGCCTCCCATAATACAGGAGCACTAACAATCGAATCTCCAAACGGAGTCTTCAAGGAACGTAAAATAATAAGGGAGTTAGTCCTCTCAACAATCTCAAACTCTCCCCCAATCTTCTTATACGCATCCTTTAATGCACCCACAACATGATCCACACTTAACGTCTCCACACCATGAAAGCGCCTATAAGCAACATCAATATGCTGGGCAGCTTTGATACCTGCTTTCTTAATCAATGCGTGAGAATCCTTAGAAAGAGAGCCTGCAAGTTCAATTAACATATCATCGAAATAGCCCTCTCGAGTCAGCGTTACAGGAATATACCACAGTTTAGCCATCCCTAACTGTTTAAAATCAACAAGAGCTCGCTGCTGGATAATAGCAAGGTATTTGATGATAGTCATCCGATTCAAGCCAAAATAATTGGCTATTTCACTAGAAGTAACTCCAATAGGACTCCTTTTGATGAAATCTATAATTTTCTGCTGTATATCCGATGTAAATGCCATAGTCCACCCCGAACTGGTATAGGGGATTAGAACCGACGCTAATATTTAAATGTTGTTCTAATTGCTTATTGATAGAAAGCAAAGGTTTATATAGTTGATACACAGTATTGATTATCAATAGAACCCAATGAAGGGTGTCCTTAGCATTCATGCAAAGAACACCCCCGAGGGTAATATAATAAAAATAAAAAAAGAAACTGAGGTGAAACAAACATGGACAAAAAATTAGGTAATTACTCCTTTACAGTTGGAGTTATATTGGCTATTGTTTTAGGACTTGTTTCATTAGGATCAGCAACTCCCTGGCTATCATCTTTGTTAGTCATTTTGGGTCTAATTGTTGGGTTCCTTAATGTGACAGGCAAAGAAACAAAAGAATTCCTTATGGTAGCTACGGTTTTAATAATCGCTGCAGCATTAGGTGGAGCTTCAAGCACTCTTGGTGGAGTAAGCTACATTGGTGCATACCTAAGTGGGATATTCAGCCAGATTCTAGCTTTCGTCGTTCCTGCAACTGTTGTAGTTGCTTTGAAAGACATCTGGAATCTAGGACAGAACGCTTGATCGCGTTCTTTTTTTTTCTTTTTTTTTCTTTTTCCCCCTTTATTTATAAACAGGATAGCATCTTCTCAAGATATGGAACGTTTAGAATTCATTTTAACTAGTATAGGTAGGTCATTCGCTCCAGCAATAAAATCTGACGGAAGGGACCACCTTTCTTTCGATCTAGGGCAGGAATTCAAACTGCTAGGTTCAGACGCAGGAAGAAGAAAGTTCGAAGGAGTAGCCATTGTAGTCCCGGTAAGGACTCAACAAGGAGGATGGCCTGAACAGGTAGCAGGAACAGTAGTATATGCTCATTACGTCCAACTAGAATCAGGCATTGCCGTACCTGAAGAAATAGCAATAAGAGCAAAGCTACCTTACACCCCATATCTCCCCAAAAGAGACATGATAGCATACCCCATCCATCTAGCCGCATAATGAACATCACAAAAGATCTTCAAATCCACGATCTCTTTCTTTATAGCAAGCAACATAATGCCTTAATCTTCTCAGACGTCCATATAGGATTTGAAGAGTCTCTAAACAAACAAGGGATCTTAATACCCAGATTCCAGTTCAAAGAGATTATGCAAAGACTTGAATCCACATTCAAAGAATTAACAACTAAACACAAACTAAAGAGCTTCAAGAGCATAATCATCAATGGAGATCTCAAACACGAGTTCGGAAGAATCTCTGAGCAAGAGTGGCGTCACACCATCAAACTGCTAGATTTTCTAGCAAAACATACCGACAACATCGTTCTAGTCCGCGGCAATCACGACACCATTCTAGGACCTATAGCAAAAAAGCGCAACGTCCAACCCGTAGATAATCATATCTTAGGAAACATACTCCTAACCCATGGCGACAACATCCCGCATGAAGAGCTTCTTAAAGACATCAAAACTATTATTATCGGTCATGAACATCCCGCAATCAGCCTCCAAGAAAGTTCACGTGTAGAAACCTTCAAATGTTTCCTCAAAGGCACCTACAAAAAGAAAACCTTAATTGTCTTACCCTCCTGCAATATCGTAACTGAAGGATCTAATCTCCTACAGCATGCAAGACTAAGTCCGTTAATGCCAAAGAACATCGACAACTTCGAAGCCTACATCATAGCAGACAGAATCTACAAACCCATTAAAATTAAGCAACTACTTTGATTGCTTAGCAGCAATATCAAAATCAGCCAACATCTTCTTGTAAAAGTCAATACGTGTATGATATTCTTGGGCTCTATGCTTCTGCAGCTGACTTCCCTGAGTGTCAGCCTGACAAAACACCAGAAGCATCCAAAACAAGTGGGGTGCAGCCTTTCTCAAAGCCTCAATCTGTGCATCTCGTTCGGTATTCCCTGGAGTAATAATTTGATGCAGATGTCCGTGATGTTTAATCAGTTCAACCACAATCGCCTGCTCAGCCTTAGTCAAATCAAATTTTGGCAATAAGACCTGCGCCTTCAACGCACCTCGATTTTCGTGACCAGGACAGGTAATCTCATCTCCAACCTCTTTAATCGTCTCCTTCTTACCAATATCATGCAATAATGCCAATGCCCACAACAATTCACGGCGTGTATGCTCCTCAATAGTTTCATTCAAATACTTCGAAACCTGCTCAGTTGCACCGTCCATAATTTTCTCTAACTCCCCCATAACCGTAAGCGTATGGTGCATCACACTCCAATTCTGATGCCAAGGACTATTCTCAACCACTTTCGAAAGCTCATAGAATTCCGGCAAGTCCTCTTTCAAAGAATCATTCTTCAAACCACGAATAGTAATATCCTTTACAACAATCATACTAATAAAAAGAAAATGCAACTATAAAAAGGTTTACTATAATGTGCCGCATAGAAATCCTATGTTAGCGCCAATTCGCGAAGCCTTTCAGAAAAGACAACAAACCGACAAGAGGAGAACCGCTTTAGCGGTACCAGCAATGTTTCATTGCTCAGTATGTCGGTTTTTAGATTAAGAAGCAACGCTGAGCCTGCGCTAACCGAGGCATTGCCGGGAGGATTTCTATGGGGCCCTATAATGTGCCTAAAGAAGCCTCAGAGTAAACCTTCGCCTTCTTCAAAACAGCTTCACGAGCAAGATCCTGATTCTCATCCTTACCAGCCCAAGCAGCCATTGCCTCACGCTGCAACGCACGACCGTACGAAAAAGTCAGTTTGAAAGGAACATCAGTAAAGTTCTTATTCATCAGATTCAAATGCGAAGCAGCCTGTTCATCGCTCTGCCCACCAGAAAGGAAAGCACAACCAGGAACACCTAACGGAACCGTAGCCTTCAAACAAGCAACGGTTTGCGCCGCAACCTCTTCAGGAGTTGCCTGTTCAGCACACTCCTTACCAGAAATAACCATCGACGGCTTCAAAATCATCCCATCCAATGCAACTCCTTGCACATTCAAGGCCTCAAAAACCTTCTCCTGGACCTTCTTACTAACCTCAAACGATTTCTCAATGGTATGATCTCCATCAATCAACACCTCGGGCTCAATAATCGGAACAATTCCAGCATCCTGACACATCTTACCATATTTTGCTAAGCCGGTCGCATTAGCAGCAATACAATCATCTGTAGGTATCCCTTCCCCAATCGTAATGACGGCTCTCCACTTAGCAAAAGATGCACCAAGCTCCTTATATTCCTTTAAGCGCTCAGGCAATCCTTCTAAACCAAGAGTATTCTTCTCTCCAGGATGACCTTCAAAATCCTTAGCACCCATATCAACCTTAATGCCAGAAAGTATGCCCTCTCGAGCAAGTAATTCAGTAAAAGCAACTCCTTGCTTGTCCTTAGATCTTATAGTCTCATCAAACAAAATAACGCCCGATATAAATTGACCCAATCCTTTCACAGAAACCAGTGAATACCGATACGACCAGCGCGTATCCTCACTACTTTCCACACCTAATGCCGTAAATCGTTTCTCAATAGTTCCAGAACTCTCATCCATAGCTAAAATACCCTTTCCATCAGCAACTAGTGCCAGCGCAACTTCTTGTATCGTCATCAAAACCACCTCGCAATCATAAGAAAGAGGAAAAAAACAAGGTTTTTATACTTTACTATCTGTTTAAAAGAAAATGTGCAGTAGTAGTAAGTGTCCTAAGGTCGAAATCCCTTAACAATAGGGGCAAGTCCGTAGTAGGGGTTGCGCCATACGGGCCACAGGACCTTGAGAGACTAAAGCACGATTTCGAAGACACTCAATACGTAGAATTTGCAGATACTTTTTTAAAGAACCCAATTAAAATATACTCATGCAACCAAAATACGAGAGAGTAATAAAAAAGGTCAAAGACGAAATAACAAGAGACCTAACAAGTTTTGGCTCTCTACCCATCAATGCACTCCTCCTTCCCCTTTTTGCAATAGTTCCAAGAACCTTAATGCTAGGAATCCTAGGACTACTAGCAGTAGATATAACCTCCCTCATAATAAAAGCAATCTGGTTCAAAGACAGACCAAACAAAGAGCCACACGAAAACTTCTACGAACGCATCCTTTCATCGAGTTTTCCCTCAGTACATACCGCACGTTCCACATTTACCGCACTCTTCCTTTTTTCAACAACAACCCTCTGGCTAGGATGGATCTTCATCCTATTACCCGTAGCAGTAGGCATCACCAGAATACAATTAAAGAAACACTTCTGGAAGGATGTTTTTGGTGGATACATATTAGGATTTCTTATTTTTTATGCTATAGGGATGCTACTATAGGCAATTTTTTAAACCAACATCCACCAACAGAGTCATGATAGACGAACAAAAAATCAAACAACTCCTAGTAGACAACAATCTTCTCACAGACTCAACTATACTTATCAAACCACTAGGAACGGGAGAGCGTAATCAAAATTATGTCATCAACAATAAGCTAGTGCTAAGAATCGGATTAATGAATCAGTCAGAGAAATACCTCAAAAGAGAATTCGACTGGCTCAAAAGAGTAAAAGCACATGCACCAACCCCTCTATATCTAGACACCTCCTCCAAGATACTAGAAAAACCATTCTCCATACTATCGTACACTAAAGGAACCATAAAAGGGAACTGGACGAATGAACAAATCGCCGTTCATGCAAAAAATTTAGCAAACTTACATAGCAACAAATCAAACTTCTGGGGATTCGGACAAAAAAACAAAATGCTCGACATCGAAAAATCCTTCCTAAGAGACGTACGAAACATCAACTGCGAAACTGATCAAGAAGATAAAGAAATTATCAAAAAAACAGCAGCAATCCTCCATCAACACCTTACTTTATTCTCAGAAATAAAACAATTCTCCTTAATCCATGGAGACTGCTGCAATAGCAACATCCTCCACCATAATGAAGAAATAAACTACATAGATTGGGAGTGGAGCGCCTATCGTGATAACGCAGAGGATCTAGCACGTCTCTATTACCCCAATTCCTACTGCCCACCGTGGACTATTCAAACCTCAAAAGAACAAATAGACTTCTTCATAGAGCAATACCAAAAGTATCATCCAGACCCAACCTTAAAAAAAAGAGTAGAGTTGTGGAATCTCCTTCAACGAACAACCGACTATCTCTATTTCAAGAGAGTGCTCCAACAACAACAATTCAACGACATCCCGAAAGAAGCATATGAACATACAGTGAAAGAATTAAAAGCATCGATTCAATGAGAACACATATCGCAATTTTTAGCAATACCCGTATCTAACGACTTGTGCAAATCACACATGCTCTTCGAACCACGTAATTGAACAGTAAGATCAAAAATGTGCTTAGAAGAATTTCCTTTATCAGCAAGGATCTTTTTAGCACCAACGGCAATAATCTTTTTCTCTTCAGCGCTAAACGTAATACCTAAAGCACGTTTATCTTTCAAGTATTGAGAGATAGCACTTTCTGTCAAACCTAAAACACCAGCAGCCTCTCGTTGACTCAAAGAATACTCACTAACAAATAAATGTGCAAGTTCTTTACGCAAAGCAGGAATCAAGTAGAACACCTCAACCTCCTGCGGCATCATCTGTTTCATAATCCAAACTACTCCTACTGTCTATATAAGTGTTTCTCCCACCATGGGTATAGTTCAAACTCCAGACGCGACATCATTGGACCAATACATTAAACAAGGTAAAGAGTCCTAAGGCGTAACTTCATGTAACCATACTTGTAAAACTTAATTTTTACACAATCTTTATAAACCAAAGAAAAATACTTAACAATCGTTAACTTTATGACATCATCCACACAAGACATGAGTAAATTCGAAATCGATAGGTCCACCTACGACCATTTCAACAAAGAAAATCTAAAGTTCAGAGCAGCTCCAGGCATTTCAGAAAAATTAGTAAGAGCAATTTCTAAGGATAAGGATGAACCAGAATGGATGCTAAAGAAGCGTCTAGAAGGACTAAAAGTATTCAATGAACTAACCATGCCAACCTGGGGACCATCCCTAAAAAAGCTAGATCTAAACGATATTCACTACTATTCGCTTCCCGATGCAAAAAGCAATTCAGAGTCCTGGGAAGAAGTCCCAGACGACATCAAAAAGACATTCGAAAAGCTAGGAATTCCAGAAGCAGAACGAGAAGCGCTAGGAGGAGTAGGTGCACAATACGAAAGCAGCGTTATCTACCACAAACTCAAAGAGGAATGGGAAAAATTAGGGGTAGTTTTCCTAGACACCGATGAAGCCGTAAAAAAATACCCTGAATTAGTAAAGAAATATTTCATGACCTCCTGCGTCCCAACCAGACTTCACAAATTTACTGCATTACATGCAGCAGTCTGGTCCGGAGGCACATTCATCTACGTCCCCAAAGGAGTAAAAGTCAAAGCACCATTACAAGCATATTTTAGAATGAATGCAAAAAAAGGTGGACAATTCGAACATACTCTAATCATCGTTGACGAAGACGCCGAGCTACAATACATCGAAGGATGTTCCGCTCCACAATACACTGCAAATTCACTGCACGCAGGCTGTGTAGAAATTCATGTCCTAAAAGGTGCACGTGCAAGATACTCAAGTATTGAAAACTGGTCCAAAAACACCTACAATCTCAACACGAAAAGAGCAGTAGTCCAAAAAGACGGAATCATCGAATGGGTCAATGGAAATATGGGTTCAGCAGTAACAATGCTCTACCCCGCATCCATGCTTATAGGTGATAATTCAAAATCACATTTCATAGGAATAGCATTTGCAGGCAAAGACCAAAACCAAGACACCGGTTGTAAAGTAACTCAAATTGGTAAAAACACCTCCTCAACAATCATCTCAAAATCCATAAGTAAAGATGGCGGGATAACAACCTATCGAGGATTGCTAAGCATAAAGAAAGGCGCAAAGAATGCGAAAGCAAATGTAGAATGTGACGCATTAATGATTGACAACAAATCCCAATCAAATACCTTCCCCTACATGGACGTAAAAGAACCAACTACCGATCTAGCACATGAAGCAACCGTGGGCAGAATAAGCGACGAACAAATCTTCTACTTAATGAGCCGTGGCCTATCTGAAGAACAAGCAAAACAATTAATCGTAGCAGGCTTCATCGAACCTATCGTTAAAGAACTACCGCTAGAATATGCAGTTGAATTAAACAAATTAATAGAATTAGAAATGGAAGGTTCATTAGGATGAAATTCGATGATTTTCAAAAAACCTTTGATGAACCCAAATGCATCAAAGACTACAGAAAGAACGCATTCAACCTCTTCGAAAAAGCGCCCTATCCCCTCTTCAGGCACGGTCTAACGATTTCCCTAAGACCGCAAACCTCGCTAAGAGACCTACAACCTAATCCTAATCCTAAAACCAACATAAAGGTAGAAACCAGCAACTGCCAAGGAATCAGATACTTCCAGGGCAGAGACATTGGAAAAACCGCAAAAGACGGAGAGAAAAGAATCAAACTTTTCACAACTAAAGACTGGGCCATTCCAAAAGAAGCAGAGAAACTCTACACCTTCAATCAGGCATTCACCAATAATTTTCTATTGCTACACATAACAAAAGAAATTAAAAAACCCATCATCGTAACGATAGAGGCAGATGAAGGACCGCTCAACACAACCATATTCATACATGCAGAAAAAAACTCAAAAGCAACCATCCTGCTAAGAAAAGAAGGAAAGCTCCACTATATGGGTGAAGAAACAAGAATCCTTGCAGAATCAAATGCACACATCACATTTGCATCACTTCAAACCCTAAGCGAAAAAACGTTCCAGGTTACTAGTAGACAAGCAATAACAAAAAATGATGCCGAAGTCCATTTTGTAGACGCATCTCTAGGTTCACAATTCACAAAAGCCCACATCACAACAAATCTACAAGGTAAAGGCTCATCCTCAACCAACACCGCAGTCTATCTCGCTCGCAATAATCAAAGACTTGATCTCTCAACAGATTCTATTCATACAGGAGAGCACACAACTTCTAATATTGTAACAAAGGGAGTTATCAACGATCAAGCCAAAGCGTTGAGCAGAGGATTAGTAAAAATTAACAAAAAAGCATCGGGAGCAAACGGATATGAAACTCAGGATGCACTATTACTCAGCGACCAAGCAGAAGCCGATGCAATCCCCAATTTAGAAATTTATAACCCTGATGTCAAATGTTCGCACGGCTCAACCGTAGGGCAAATCGACAAAGACACCCTCTTCTATCTCATGTCAAGAGGCCTAAACAAAAAACAAGCGATACAGAAAATTGTTGAAGGATATTTCACCCCCATTTACAGCAAGTTTAAAGATGAACAACTCGCAACACAGGTACAAAACGCAGTAGTAGAGGCAATGACATGACGCTAACAAAAGAAGACGCAGTAGAAGTCCTAAAACAGATTAAAGACCCCGAGTTAGCAATAGATGTCTATACACTAGGATTAATCTACAATATCGAATTAAAGAAAAAAGACATCAAAATCACCATGACCTTTACCTCCCCTACCTGCCCCTACGCCCCTCAATTGGTAGCATCAATAAAGGCAGGACTACAAACAAAAGGATTTAAAGAACCAGAGATGGAATTCACTTTCGATCCTCCTTGGGAACCTTCGGAGGAAGTAAGAATGATGTTGGGGTTAGCATAATGGCAATACTAGAAATTAAAGATCTCCATGCAAGCATCGAAGGAAAAGAGATACTCAAAGGAGTATCTCTAAAGCTAGACACCGGAAAAATAACTGCATTCATGGGACCAAATGGATCAGGTAAGTCAACCCTAGCAAACGTCATCATGGGCAATCCCAAGTACAAAGTAACAAAAGGAAAAATTCTATTTCAAAAAAAGGACATCACCAAACTAGGTCCAGATGAAAGAGCAAAACTAGGAGTATTCATGTCCTTCCAATATCCAAGCGAAATTGCAGGTATCACCATCTCCAATTTTCTAAGAACTGCAATTGATGCCAATAGAAAAGAAAAAATCCCTATCCCAGAATACATGAATCTAGTAGCAGAAAAATTAGAGCTATTAAAAATGGACAAAAAATTCCTAATAAGATATCTAAATGAAGGCTTCTCCGGCGGAGAAAAAAAGCGAGCAGAAATCCTTCAACTCCTAATGTTAAATCCAAAACTTGCAATCCTCGATGAAACCGATTCCGGATTAGACATAGATGCCCTAAAAGCAGTAGCACAAGGCGTAAACGCCTTCATGGAAAAAGATAAAGCAATCCTCATCATTACTCATTATAAGAGAATTCTTGAATACGTAAAACCCGACAAACTAGTAATCCTAGTCAATGGAAAGATAGTCCTAGAAGGTTCCGGAGATATAGTCGACAAACTAGAAGAAAAAGGATATGGATGGATTCAAGAAGAGTAAAAAGTATGTGCATAGCATCCTACGCTCGAAATTCTTTCACCTTTCAAAAGCAGGTGCGTTGCGAGGGGTCGCCCCCTCCGGGGACGCAGCACCTCTCAGGAATTTCGAAGATGGTTGCTTTAGCAGCCTACGAACGCTAGTGACTATGCTATGCACATACAGTAAAAACAAATATTTTTAAACCTCCGCCAAAGTAACTCAACCATGACTACCGACTTTCTTGCATTAGGATTCAAATGCGGTCTTGAAATTCACCAACAACTTGAAGGAAAGAAGCTCTTTTGTTCCTCACCAACCTTAAATTCTGACGCACCTCCCGATTTCAAAGTACAAAGACGCCTAAGGGCAGTAGCAGGTGAAACCGGAGAGATAGATGCT
>JAQBWB010000034.1 GCA_027623355.1 Nanobdellota archaeon
GGGATAATCTCAGGAATTTCGAAGATGGTTGCTTTAGCAGCCTACGAACGCTAGTGACTATGCTATGCATATACTCCCTTACATAAACATTAAATACTACAAGAGCAAATTAAGGGCATGAAAAGAATACTCCTCCTAATACTAGCAATCTTTCTAGTAAGCTGCTCTAATCCAGAAATGCGTGTCATTGACGGAGTAAACGCAGACATGCCCATACCTGAGCTTACAGATGCCTACTTTGCAGGAGGATGTTTCTGGTGCATGGAGGCTCCCTTCGAAAAAGTCCCAGGAGTATATGATGTAATTTCAGGCTTCTCCGGTGGAACGTTAAATAACCCTTCCTACAAGCAAGTTTCTTCAGGAACCACAACACACACCGAAGCCGTGAACGTACGCTACGATCCCATGCAAGTATCATACGATGAATTACTCTACGTCTACTGGCAACAGTTCGACCCTACCGACAACCAAGGCTCATTTGTTGATAGAGGCCTACAATACCGCCCAGCAATTTTCTACACAAATGACTTACAACGAGTAAAAGCGGAGACCACAAGAACCCAATTAGACGAACTAGGCATTTTCGAAAAGCCAATAGCAACAGAAATAACGAACTTCACCACATTTTTCCCAGCAGAAGAATACCATCAAGATTACCACACTAAAAATCCAACAAAGTATAACTATTACCGCCAAGGTTCAGGACGTGACCAATATCTAAAAACCATCTGGAACGATGATTCAAGAGCACTAGTAAAAAAGATATTATTGCCAGACATATTCCAAAAGCCATCCGATGAAGAACTAAAGAAAATCCTAACAGCAGAGCAATTCAAAATAACTCAAAAAGATGGAACAGAAAGACCATTCGAAAACGAATATTGGGACAACAAAGAGGAAGGAATCTATGTAGATGTAGTTTCCGGTGAACCCCTCTTTAGTTCAAAAGACAAGTACGTCTCCGGAACCGGCTGGCCATCATTCACCAAACCATTAGAAAAAGGTAACATTGTAGCAAGAGTCGACCGAAAACTCCTCTCAGAAAGAATAGAAATAAGATCCAAGAACGCAGATTCTCATCTAGGACATCTCTTTCCTGATGGCCCAGAACCCACAAATCAAAGATGGTGCATGAATTCAGCAGCATTACGGTTCATCCCAAAAGAAAAAATAACAGAAGAAGGCTACGAACAATACGTTGATCTGTTTGAAGAATAACTCACATCGATTGGATTCGGCGTGAGCGATTAAAAATCTCAAAAAAGATTTTCAATAACTAAACCGCAATATCAAACTTAATTCTCGGAAAACTTTCATACCCCTCCACAACTGAATCCTCAGCCTTCCAATAAAAGATTGAAGTAAACGGTTCAGTCTTTAATGTAGGCAAAGTAAATGTACTAACATCTCGAGATAACTGTTCGCGAGCACCCTCAACATGATTTTCATAAATATGCACATCTCCCAAGAATCCTACTAACTTACCCTCTTTCAATCCAGCCTCCTTAGCGAGCAAATGTAATAAAAGAGCATACGATGCAATATTAAACGGCAATCCCAACATCGTATCAACCGAGCGCTGATTCCAAAGCAAATTCAATTTACCGTCAATAACCGTAACCTGAAAGCAATAATGACACGGCGGTAACGCCATTTGAGACATTGCCGTAGGATTCCAAGCCGAAACAATCATCCTACGAGAGCTAGGATCTTCTTTCAACAGCTTAACCACATTCTGCAACTGATCAACACCCTGGCCAGAATAATCTGAATCATAATTATCATAATGAGCACCAAAATGCCTCCATTGAAAGCCATACACTGCACCTAAATCTCTTTCAGCAACCATCTTAGCTTTTTCCTCGGGAGAATGCCCATACGCAGCCTTCGAAGGATTAGCCCATTCGTTCCAGATAGGGTTCTTCCGATCCTGCAACCACTGCTTATCGGTAATCCCTTTGATAAAAAACTCTAATTCCGATTTAATATTCCGAAACGGAACCTTTTTTGTAGTCAATAACGGAAAACCTTCAGACATATCATGAGAAAACATCGCACCAGCAATCGTTAAAGCACCAACGCCAGTTCTATTCTTTTTCAAGACTCCTTTTTCAAGAATCTCCTCAACAATGGATAGATATGATTTCATAGAAAAAAGCAGCTCATCAAATTATTTAAGCGTTACGATTAATTAGGAGAATCTGTAAAAGTCAAGCCATCAAGGTCGATACCCTCTAAACCCGATTTACCGTTTCTAGTTCCTTCAATAACTCTTGCCTTAACATAAGGAATCAACGCATGGGCACCATTAACTGCAGCATATCCCAACATCCAATTAACAAATTGAGCATCACTAGAATCATCATCTCCTCGTCCTAACTCAATCATCTGTAAAGATAGATATCGTAAAGTAACAGCTTCCGAAACTAACTGCTCAAATGCACCAATGTTCCTAGCATGAGTAAAATCAGGAATATTAATAAGGTTATCATCTCGCGTGTGAAATTCATTCACCTCTGAAACCTTTGGCTGTTCACTATAGTTACTTTGGTAATCAACAAATTTTTTTGTAACAGCTTTTCGATAATCTGTCGTTAACGGCAAATCTGCCATATCCCAAACTGCGAAAGTTGCCATAACCCTCTCAGGAAAGAGAATAGTATGGAGATATTCAGAAAATGGTTCAGCTAAGTAATCTTCAAATACTGCCCCATTCTGGATCGATAGATCAGCGATAATATCTTTTCTGCTATGGGAAAGTAATTTTTTTGGATCACGTAAAGAATCAGTTAATGTAGTTGTAGGAATGGCATCAGACAAGATCTGATAAAAGTGAACGAGATAATCCATATTGAGAGTAATAGAATCGGTTGAAAGAGAATAATGGGCAGGGTTATCAGGTTCAAGTGTTTCAACTTCCTGACGATTCCCTAAATCAAAATCAACCTCAAAAATTCCAAACTGATTATGGTAATATTGCAGACCATCAAAAATATGTCTATTAATTAATTCAACCGTAGAATCATCATGATGCAGTCTCATTCCTCTCTTCGTTGAAAACTGCTGTTTAAATCCATCAACAACGATGGGGGATCTCCCTTTCGATCTTTAATTCCACGATACATCTCTCGCAAATATCCTACTGCATGCTGAAAGTATTTAGGTGATTTTGACATAAGAAGAGAAATATATAATTTATATAAAAAGGTACCTATCTAGCTACAATTTCAGCTTTAGCATCTAAAGAACTCGCATCAACAACCTTCACCATGATCGACTTACCCAACAGATTCTCAGAACTTTGAACAACAACCTGCTTATACGCATAGTTACGCCCCTTCCACGAACCATGAGTACCTTCCTCATCAATAAACACAGCACCAGACCAACCAATCCATTCCTTGTTACGAGCCAATGCTACGGAATGAAACAACTCAGTCATTCTTCGAGTTCTGTCCTTAATAACGCCTCCCTCAATCTGCTTCATCCGTCTAGCAGGCGTACCCTCCATTGGCCAAAATCTGGAGATATTAATAGTATCCGGTCGCATCTCCTCCACAACTGCAAGCGTCTTCTCAAAATCCGCATCCGTTTCAGTAGGAAACCCACAAATAATATCTGTAGAAATAGAAATCATCGGAATAGCTTTACGAAAAGCAGTAACAATTGACATGAATTCATCAACCGTATATCCCCGTTTCATATCTTCTAAAACACCATCCGATCCTGCCTGTAACGGCAAATGCAAAAATTTATACACACTATCTCTTTGAAAAGCAGATATAAGCGCAGGCAAATAAGGCAACATATGTTTAGGGTTCGCCATCCCCACTCGAACCTTAAAATCACGATCAATTGAATCAATAGCATCCAATAACTCTGCTAAATTAGTATCATTTTCAAGCCCATACACCGAGTTATCCTGCGATGTCAACCAAATCTCCTTAACACCATCTCTAACCGAGTTACTAATCTTACGAACAATATCATGAGCAGGATACGAAAACGCATTACCTCGAGCGTGTTTAGTCTTACAAAACGTACAGGATGATAAACAACCCTGCAAGATAGGAACTGCCTCAATAAAACTAACTGTTCGAACTTTAGGCAAGTTAATTCGAATCAAATCCGATTTCTCAACATTAACCAACACCTGACCATCCAATGTATCAGTTACCATCTCACCAATTTTATCAACCTGGTCCGTGCCAAGTAAAGAATGCCCAGAAAGTTCCTTCATCGCCCTATTAGATTGCGGAATACACCCTGCAACAATAACCTTTTTACCTCGCTCCCTTAACAATTTCAACTTTTTCTTGAACGCAGTAATAGTAGGGCCCTTAACCGAACAAGAATTATAGACAATAGCCTCAGCCTCATCCTCCCCAACGAGAGAATGACCCTGCTCTAGCAATAAACCCTGCATAATCTCGCTATCCGCCTGATTAGCAGTACAACCCTGAGTGATAACATGGACCTTTGACATAACCTAAGAAATCGCCACTCTACATTTAAACCTTACGGGGCATCATTGAACACATGCAGGGGTAATCACATAACGATAGCCCACTTCAGATCCACTCGCAAGACAACCAAAACCGATCTCAGTTAACAAATCTACCTTACGTCGATGAGCATCCGTATAAAGAGTGCCCCCTATACGAGTCCCATGTGCGCCTAAGTTTCTATAGTAAATTTCGCCCAGTCTAGTAAGCTCAAGACTTCCCTGGATATTATCAATACAAGAACCATCTAGAAAAATATTATTTTTAGAATTCTCCTCTTCCCCCCCTCATCCGAACCCCTAATGTAAAGTGTTCCAGGACTAAGATTCTGGATTTTTACTCGTGACTTAGAATTCGCTCTGTCCTCGAGTGTGAGAAAAAATCTACCCATAAACCCCGAAAACCACTTGCTCTATTTAAATCCAAAACATTTTTAACCATCTCAACAACCATAAAATCATGCAACCAGTCACCAAAACACAACTCACCAAAACACAACTCACCAAAACACAACTCACCAAAACACAACTCACCAAAACACAACTCACCGATTCAGCAAAAAAGAATCTAACGAAACAACATTATAGAATCATAGGTTCACACTCAGCAGTAAAACCCTGCGGCTGGACCAAGAACATGATTCGTGGAGAAGGAGGATGCTACAAACTCAAGTTCTATGGCATCATGTCAAATCAATGCCTTCAAATGACTACATCTATCAGCTGCGCAAACAGATGCAGCTTCTGCTGGCGTGGCTACAAATCCCCAGTTGCAAAAGATTGGAAATGGCAGGCTGATGATCCTTCATTCATAGTCGAAGAATCAATCAAGGCACACCACGACCTCTTAGTAGGTTTCAAGGGCAGCAAATCAGCATCCCAACCCACCTACGAAAAGTCAAAAGAGGTAAAGCACGTAGCATTATCATTAACCGGAGAACCCATCATGTATCCAAGAATCAACGAAGCAATAAAAGAGTTCAATAAAAAGGGCATCTCCACGTTCCTAGTAACCAACGCTCAATACCCCGAACAGATTCGCGATCTTGCAACCACAACACAACTCTACATCTCGCTAGACGCTCCAAACAAATCACTCCTAAAGAAAGTGGATCTACCTCTTTTCGACGACTTCTGGGAACGATTAAATCAATCTTTAGAGTTCCTAGCACAAAAGAATCAAAGAACCTGCATTCGACTAACCTTAATCAAAGACATCAACATGAAAGATCCCGAAGAATATGCAAAAATGATCAAAAAGGGAGACCCTGACTTCATCGAAGCAAAAGCCTACATGTGGATCGGAGCCTCGGTAACAAGATTAGAAAAAGACAACATGCCGATGCACGAAGAGGTACTAACATTCTCTAAGGAACTAGTAACCCATCTAGCAGACTACGAAATCGTCTCTGAACATATTCCCTCAAGAGTGGTCATGTTCGCAAAGAAAAAGTACAAAATAAACAACACCTGGCACACCTGGATTGACTTCCCCAAATATGATGAGCTAGTAAATAGTAATAAAGAGTTCACAACAGGAGACTACCTCAAAAAAACACCCATCAACCTACTAGGAATCTCAGGTAAGGGAACACTAGAACACTACAAATTAAGAGCAGATAAAATGGGAGTCTCTCCAGAAGAGCAAAGAGAAATGTTCAAAGACTTAGAAAAAAGAGCAAAAGTAGACGAAAGCACACAAGAAATTTCTTTTCACAAAAATCACTGAATCAAACTCAAAAACTCATTTCGAGTCTCAGCAAGAGATCTAAACGTGCCAAGCATAGCCGAAGTCTTCATAGAACTACTTTGTTTCTTAACGCCACGCATCTTCATGCACAAGTGTTGACCTTCAACAACAACCCCTACCCCATATCCCTCAGTAAGTTCATACAAAGCATCCGCAATCTGTTTAGTCATCCGCTCCTGAGTCTGCAATCGCTGAGCGAACATATCAACCAAGCGCGGAATTTTAGAAAGGCCAATCATCTTCCCCTTAGGAATATAACCTACATGAGCTCTTCCAAAGAACGGAAGCATATGATGTTCGCACAACGAATAAAACTCAATATCCTTTACAATAACCATCTCATCATTATCAGATTCAAATAACGCACCATTAGCAACCGTACGAATATCCTTACCATAACCAGACGTCAAGAACTTCAAAGCATTAGCGGCACGCAACGGAGTATCCTTCAAACCATTCCTATTGCCATCTTCGCCAATAGATTCTATAAGCTTACGAAATTCCCCCTCCATATCAATAACGACTCCACAACAGTATAAAAATATGCCCCCTAACCATACTTCTCAACAACATACTCCTCAATCATCCTCTTAAAATCAGTTATTCTGCCCTCACCTTTCAACACACAAACCTGTTTACCATCGACAAAAACAGGAGAGGTAGGATTCTCTCCAGCACCCGGAAGCGACAAACCAATATTCGACTCTTTCGACTCGCCAGGACCATTCACAATACATCCCATAATAGCAACAGTCATCGACTCAAAACCAGAATACCCTTTCTTCTTCCATTCAGGACTCCTTTCTTTCAAAAATGAAGTAACCTCCTCAGCAATCTCCTGAAACACCGTCGAAGTAGTTCTCCCACATCCAGGACACGAAGTTACAGTAGGCATAAAATTACGAATTCCGTTTAATTGTAAAATCTGTTGAGCAACCTCCACCTCGGTTGTACGAGGACTACTGGGTGTGGGCGTCAAAGAAACTCTAATCGTATCCCCAATCCCAAGCTGCAACAAATGACTAATTCCAGCAGTCGAAGCAACAATACCTTTAGTTCCAAGTCCCGCCTCAGTCAGCCCTAGATGCAACGGGTACTTACATGAAGAAGCTAACTGAGTATATGCAGCAATCAATTGAGGAACATTACTCACTTTTGCTGATAAAATTATTCTTTCAGAGGACAAACCATACGATTCAGCAGCCTTAGCACTTTCCAAAGCTGAAGCAACCATTGCATCAACCAACACCGCTTCAGAATCTTTTTGTTCTTCATAAGGCAAAGCAGTATTCGCATCCATCAACCGAGTCAAAACAGACTGATCAAGTGATCCCGCATTAACGCCAATACGAACCGGTTTATCATACTCAATAGCCTTTTCAATAATCGCCTTGAAGTTAGCATCATGCTTTTCTCCAAGTCCAACATTCCCCGGATTAATCCTATATTTATCCAATGCCTTTGCACAAGAAGGATTACGATCCAAAAGCAAATGGCCATTAAAATGAAAATCACCAATCAAAGGAACATCATAACCAGCATCAACTAATCTCTTTTTAATCAAAGGAACAGCCTCAGCAAACGAATCATTCATCACCGTAACGCGAACCAATTCCGAACCAGCATCAACCAACTCCTTAATCTGTTTAACCGTCCCATCAACATCAGAAGTTGCAGTATTCGTCATCGATTGAACACAGATAGGGTGCTTACTACCTATCAAAACCCCTCCAACATTTACCGAAAGACTTTCACGTCGCATACAAAAAAAGAACTCGCCAGACTATAAAAGAGTTACTCATCCAAATCCGCATAACTAAATAGGACTCTAAACGGCTTACACCACACTAAAACTTTACTATATCTCTCAATATCAATAGAATCATCCAATTCATAATTAAAATTACCCTTAGTGCCCTTAATGATACCTAAATCAATAATATCCTCATCACCTAGTTCAGTAGAAAGATATACATGTAATTCTGGACCATTAACAGTATTAAAATCCTCAAATCTCAAAAACTTTTTACCCTCTTTCTCAATCAACAACAATTCACCCTCAACCTCATGAGCGCTCGCCATAAACGTTGCCTGTTTCACCAAACTTGCTTTAGGCATAGCATCATCCATCTCTTTAACATCATCCTTCATTTTCTCCACAGCAGCAACAAAAGCCTCTTTATCACTAGCACTCATAGTCTTCATAGCATCCTTCACAACGAGAGCATCATCCAATGGAGAACTCTCCTCCACCTCAACAGAAATAAATAAGGGAGAAACAAGATACCAAGCTAGGGTCAAACCAAGAACAATTAGAGCAACTTTCAAAGATGTTCTCATACCCTCTCCCTAGAATACAACATTAATAAATCTTTGCAAAATGTTTTTATAGCGAGAACTATATGAACAGCCATGATCCTTGCTTTTGACATAAAAACAAAAATTCTTTTCGCAATATTAGTACTCTTCATCATCATAGAAACCATCTTCCCAAATAGAAACCAAAAAAACATCAAAGGATATCTAAAAAACCTCAGCATGGGTGCAATCAATACAGCCGCGCTAGCAATCATCTTTACCGGTTGGCTCATCACCATAGCAAATGCTAGACAATTCGATGGACTAGTCTCAAACCTCCCCTTCTGGCCAAAAATCATAATCACCTTAATCGCTTTAGACCTCTTCATCTACTGGTGGCATCGTTTAAATCATGAAATTCCCTTTCTCTGGCGCTTCCATCAAGTCCATCATACAGACGAATCTGTAAATGCAACCTCTGCATTAAGATTCCATGTAGGAGAAATAATCCTTTCAACACTAGTACGAGCCCCAGTAATATACTTATTGGGCCCAACACCCCTAATCATCATCATAAACGAAATCATCGTTACAGCGTTCGCAATCTTCCACCACGCAAACTACAATCTACCCCGCGAGATCATATTCGAGAAAGTAATCATCACCCCATACCTCCACCAAGTCCACCATTCGAATAAAAGAGACGAACACGACAGAAATTATGGGGTACTTTTTAGCTTCTGGGACCGAATATTCAAAACAAGAAAGCGCATAACTCCTAAGAGATTGGGAGTAGATTACGAACAAGACGAACATCTAGGAAAGATGCTAACGCTACCTGCAAGAAAACCTTAACTCAGATACGTATGTGCATAGCATAGTCACTAGCGTTCGTAGGCTGCTAAAGCAACCATCTTCGAAATTCCTGAGATTATCCCTTGAAGGTGCTCGTCCCCGGAGGGTTCGACCCCTCGCAACGCACCTGCTTTTGAAAGGTGAAAGAATTTCGACCTTAGGATGCTATGCACATACGTAAGGGATAGGTATTTATAGCTAACATTATTCTTTTTAGTTATGATAGCAATCATAGCAGCAATGACTAAGGATAAGGTTATTGGTAAGGGTGGAAAGTTGCCTTGGAGAATTCCTGAGGAGATGCAGCATTTTAAGCGTACTACTATTGGGAATACCGTTATTATGGGGAGAGTTTCTTTTGAATCTTTGAGGGTTCCGTTAGTTGAGCGAAATAATATTGTTTTGACTCACAAGGATGATTCGATGGAAGGAGTGGATGTCGTTTCTGATGTCGAATCTGCTTTAGCAAAGGCTGAATCGTATGGTAAGGATATTTATGTTACGGGCGGTTCAGTAGTGTATAGGCAGTTCTTGCCTTTAGTTGATAAATTAATTATTTCCTATATTAAGAAGTTCTATGATGGCGATACGTACTTTCCTGATTTTGATGTTAATGAATGGGAGATTGAGAAAAAAGAAGAGCATGAAGAGTTTGATGTGGTTTGGTATAGAAGGAAATAAAAAAAATTATAAAATCGTAGGGCGAATACCCACAGATTTATCTGTGGGATGAAGCCCGTCGTCTCATTCTGATAGTTGTGCGAGAGAAAAAAGTCAGTTAATCATCCAATGGACTTTTAATGTTGCGAATATTCTTGTTTGAAACTTTTGTATAAATCAATGTTGTACTAATATCTGAATGTCCTAATAAATCTCGGATATATCTAATATCAGTGCCATTCTCTAAGAGATGAGTTGCAAAAGAGTGCCTTAATGTGTGTGGAGTAATACTTTTCCTTATACCTACCTTCGTAGCCACGTTTTCGATAATTTTCTGTAATGTTCTTTGTGTATATTTACCGTCCCTGTTTGTCAAGAAAACATATCCTTCTTTCTTAGGCGTAAGATTCATTAAAGCATCTTTAACTTTTAGAGAGAGCATGACAATTCTGTCTTTTTTTCCTTTTGCTCTTTTCAAATGAATGAGATTTCTATCAAAATCAATGTCCTGCCACTTAAGGTTGATTATCTCGCTTACTCTTAAACCTGCAGAATACCCTATTTGTATAATTAGCCTATGATTGATGTTTTTTGTAGCTGAAACAAGCATTTCAATTTCTTCTTTTGAAAGAATTACTGGAAGCTTCTTTTCCCTTTTAAAATTGGGCAGACTGTTCAGAATATCTTGTATTTCTGAGCTATCTTTTTTGATTGTGTTGAGATAAAATTTGATTGCAAAACCTGCAGATCTTACTGTTTCATCAGAGTTATCTTTCGCTATTAATCCAAGAAGGAAGTCTCTTGGTGTTTTTCCAGAGGATGCAAATTTCTTAATGTGATGCAGATAAGTATCTATTGTCTTTTGTGAATATCCTTTGAGCTTGCACTCTTGAACGACAAGAGCCTCAATTTCAGTGTCTGTGTACCGTTGTTCGTTCATAAAATAGGGGAAACAGCCCAAATATATACAATTACGCATTTTATGGCAAATTCCAGCATTAAGCGTAATAAAACTACGCTTAATACATGTTAAGTTCAATAAAATTTGTGTTCTTATCGACGGTAAATGGGTCTGAGGTGCTTCGCACATATAGTCTTGACTTCGTCAAGAAATTTAATCTAGAAGTGGGGCACACTCAAAGAAGGCACTTCGTGCTTAATGTTTTAATTGATAGAATCGGGGGCTTAACAAAAAAAACTAGAAACGTTCGGGGGCTACATTTCATTAAAGTTTATATACAAACAATGAT
>JAQBWB010000035.1 GCA_027623355.1 Nanobdellota archaeon
CAAGGAATAATCTCAGGAATTTCGAAGATGGTTGCTTTAGCAGCCTACGAACGCTAGTGACTATGCTATGCACATACCATTGAACACAACAATTAAATATCTCTACACACCAACACAAAAAATGATACTAGAACTCATGGAGCAAGGTAATGCTGTGCTTAACGCAGGCATCGCAAGCTATGCAATTGGATGGAAAATCTGGCTAGGCATCATGGGCATCACTAACCTTCTAGCATTCGCATTCATAAAAAAGCGAGAGGCACAATTCACCATCCTAGCGTTCTCCCTCAACATCCCACTTATGACTTTTCTCGCAGCAACCTTCGGATTCGAAAGAATTCTCGGACTAGGACACTTCTTTTGGATCCCACTAGTAATCTACCTCACAACACGATATAAAGAAATTCCAATAAAAACCTATTACGGCAAATGGGTAAGACTCCTAATGATCATCATCTCAATCTCACTAGTAATAGACATCGCTGATGTAGTACGGTATGTTTTAGGAGTATAAAAATAGAAGTTATAGGGAGTAAATCTGAACCAACATCAAAACCATTCAAAAAAATTACTTTTTCTTAGAAATCTTGTCAATAGTAACATCAAAGTGCAATTCCTTATCAGCAAGAGGATGATTCAAATCAAGTGTAATTTCCTTCTCATCAACAGCAACAATCTTAGCAGGAATTTGCTGTCCAGTAGACAATCCCACCATCAACATCATATCAACCCTAGGTTCCTGATCTTTAGGCAAACCGTCTCGAGGAACTTTCTTAATAAGTTCTTCATCTCTCTTACCATAGCCATCCTCAGGATTGATAACAGCCTCTTTCTTCTCACCCTCTTTCATACCAATAAGAGCTTTCTCCAAACCAGGAATAATTTTGCCGGAGCCTATCTCAAATTCCAATGGCTTACCCTGCTTCTCAGAACTATCAAAAACCTCGCCATCAGCGAATTTTCCCGTGTAAGACACCGTCAAGGTGTCACCATGTTCTACAGTCATAGTATCACTTAGTTATTAGGCATCTTAGCAACTTTCTTCTCACACGGATCGCAATACATACGACGTGCTTCACGTTTGCCAACTACAAATCGACCCTTACAGAACCTGCAAAACTTTACTACATTATATTCAACCATTGATATGCAAATACCTCCATCATATATAAAACCTTGCCCCATAAGTATGTGCATAGCTGCTGTTTGACGGAAATGAAACCGCATCGAGAAATGAAAATCGTGCATGTGCGTAAAGCCCATAGTGGCACGATTTTGAATTGAAGCCCGTCTTGCAGCTATGCACATACCCCCACAAGAAGCAAAAAGCTAATTAAGCGAAGAACAACCCCTCATTCCATGATTATTCGTTCAATCCGCTTTCAATCGCCACACAAAATTTACGAATCCCTAAGATGCAAAAATAGCATTCTTCTTGAAAGTCAAAAACATGGGAACAACTCCTACATCGCGCTCAATCCCTACCTCATCTTCAAGTCCAAGAACAACACAATCACGATAACAAAGAACAATAAAACAACAAAAACTAATGGCAACCCTCTAGAGGTCCTAAAAAAACTAATACAAAAACACAACGTAAAAAGAAAACCATCACAACCACTCTTCTACCAGGGAGCCATTGGATATCTCGGCTATGATCTCGTCCATAATTTCGAAGAGCTCCCGAAATCTGCAAAAGACGACCTTAAACTACCTGATTGCTACTTCATCTTCCCAAAAGACATCCTCCACTTCGATCACAAAAAGAAAACCGCGACCATCATCACAAAAAACCAAGAGCGAGCCAATGCAATAATAAAAAAGATAAATAATATTAAACCATCTCCCCAGATACCTAAAACTACCAAAATAATTCCAAAATCAAATTTCACCCAAGCACAATACGAAAAAGCAATAACCCGGTGCAAAGAATATGTGCATGCAGGAGACTCTTTTCAAATAAAGATTTCACAGCGATTCGTTGCAAACATCAAAGAAGATCCGTTTGAAATCTATAAACGATTAAGAAAAATTAATCCCTCTCCCTATGCAGCCTACCTAGAGCTAGACAATTTCAAAGTAATCTCAAATTCTCCAGAGCATCTAGTGAAAGTACAAAAAAATAGTGTAGAAACCAGACCCATCGGCGGAACCTATCCCAAAACCAACAACAAACAAAAGGACTTCCAATTACTAAAAAAGTTCAAACAAGACAAAAAAGAACAACACGAACACAACATGCTTATCGATCTAGAAAGAAACGACCTCGGACGAGTATGCAAATACGGATCAATCAAAGTAAATGAACACAAAACCATAGAGCACTACTCTCACCTCATCCACCTAGTAAGCAACATCCAAGGTGAATTACAAAAAGATAAAGACGTCTTCAACGTAATAGAGTCCATGTTTCCAGGAGGAACCGTAACGGGCTGCCCCAAAATAAGAACCATGGAGATAATAGATGAAATAGAGCCCGTAACAAGATCTCTCTACACCGGATCAATCGGTTTCATCAACTTCTCAAATGAGATGGACTTCAATATTATCATAAGAACGCTAATCGTAAAGAACAACAAAGGATACATCCAAGTGGGAGGGGGAGTAGTTGCCAACAGTAACCCAAAAAAAGAATACCAAGAAACCCTAGACAAAGCAAAAGCAATCTTTGAAGCACTATGATCCTGATAATAGATAATTTCGACTCGTTCGCCTATAATCTAGTCCAACGAGTAGGCGAACTAGGATACAATCCAGTAGCAAAGCGCAACACCATCACAATAAAAGAAATAACCAAACTCAATCCCACACACATCATCCTCTCACCCGGACCAGGAACGCCAAAAGATGCCGGAAACACTAATAAGATCATTAAACATTTCGCAGGCAACATCCCAATCCTAGGAGTTTGCCTAGGCCATCAATGCATAGCAGAAGTGTTTGGAGCAACCATCATCAAGAGCAAACCAGCACACGGTATGCAAGACCTAATCAATCATCACAACAAAGGAATCTACAAAAACTTACCGCAACCCTTCAAAGCAGCGAGATACCATTCACTCATCGTAAAAGACCTACCTAAAGCATTCGAATTAACCGCCTGGAACGATAACAAAACAATCATGGGAATAAGAAATGAAGCATTAAAAGTAGAAGGAACACAATTCCATCCAGAATCTATATTAACAAAGGCTGGTTTTCAACTACTGAGGAACTTCCTACAATGCAAATAATGATCAATGGTACACTCTACCCAAAAAACAAGGCAAAAATATCTGTGTTAGATCATGGATTTACCATCGGAGACGGAATTTTCGAAACCCTAAGAGCGAACAAAAAAATCCACAAATTCGATGAACATTTCAAAAGACTACAAGAATCAGCGAAAGCAATAAAACTCAAAATACCGATATCTAAACAACAACTAAAAAAACAAATACAATCAACTCTCAAAGCAAACAATCTAAAAAAAGCAAGAATAAGGGTAACTCTAACAAGAGGCATCGGGCCTGCTGGATTATCAACAGACTGCAAGAATCAATCAATCATCATAACAGCATCCGAACTAAAAAAGATGCCAAAATCCGGAATCAAAGCAATTACAGTGAATCTAGAAAAACCAAATCCCGAAATAAAATCATTAAGCTACCTTCCAAATGTCCTAGCACTCCAACAGGCAAAGCAACAAGGAGCAACCGAAGCAATTATAATAAACAAAAACCAGCAAGTAACCGAAGGCTCCTTTTCAAATCTATTCATTATACGCGACAACTGCTTATTAACACCAAAAGATCATATCCTAAAGGGAATAACCAGAAAAGAAGTACTAGAATTAGCAAGAAACAACAATATCAAAGCAAAACAAACAACAATATCTAAACAGCAACTTGAATCTGCAGATGAAATCTTCATCACCTTCACCACCCAAGGTATCATCCCTATAACTCAGATAAATAATAAAAAAAAACCAATAGGAAACATCACAAAACACCTAATCCGGCTCTATGAAAACTAAAATAATGGGAATTCTCAATGTCACACCCGACTCCTTTGCAGATGGCGGACTCTACACCAATGAAGAAGCTGCAATCAAACATGCAAAGCAAATGATTCAAGAGGGAGCCGACATCATCGATGTAGGAGGAGAATCAACAAGACCGGGAGCAGAAAAAATAACTGAGGAGCAAGAACTAAAAAGAGTTCTACCTATCATAAAAGCGTTAAAAGACGAAATCACAATCTCCATAGACAGCTATAAACCAGCAGTAGCAAAAGCATGCATAGAAGCAGGCGCAGACATGATTAATGACATAACCGGGTTAACCAATCCAGACATGATTGAAGTTGCAGCTAAAAACAACACGCCAGTAATCATCATGCATATGCAAGGCACGCCAGAAACCATGCAACAACATCCAGAATACACTGATGTCATTAAAGAAATCAAACAATTCCTGCAACAACAAATAAACCAAGCAAAAAAAGCAGGAATAAACAACCTAATCCTAGATCCCGGAATTGGTTTCGGAAAATCAGTAGAACACAACCTAACCATACTTAACCATCTTGAAGAGTTCAAAGAATTAAAGTACCCTATACTAATAGGAACCTCCAGAAAATCATTGATAGGACAACTAACAAATGCAGAAACAAAAGACCGCCTACCGGGTACGATAGCTGCTAATACAATAGCAATACAAAAAGGGGCATCAATAATAAGAGTACATGACGTAAAAGAGGCAAAACAAGCAGCACAAATAGCAGAGGCGATACAAAATGGATAAAATAATACTAAAAGACGCAATCTTCGAGTGCAACGTAGGAATAACCAAACAAGAACAAGACACCAAACAAGAAATTATAGTAGATCTAGAGATAGAAAAAGATCTCCAGCGAGCAGCAACAACAGATAACCTTACAGATACACTAGACTATGAGGGCATCCACAAAGAAATCAAAAACAAAATAGAAAACAAAATCTACAATCTTATAGAAACCATCGCCGAAGAAATTGCAGAGATGATTCCAGCACCAGTAACCGTAACCGTAAAAAAACCAAATGCGATTCCCGGTGTAAAACACGCAGCTGTAAAAATAACACGACAATAGTTCTATTTAAAAAAAATATACCTATTTTTTAGAAATTGATAATGGTTCTCAGAGAGAGAATCACGCTTATCACCCATAATAGCCACCATGCGATCTTGAACAGGTCTAGTTGAAATAATACTCCCTGCCAGATACATCAATGCCTGTTTGAGTTCCTTGGCCTTCGCAACAATCTCATTTTCCTTTCCCCCATTAGCATGCCACCTGGGTGAACTCATCATTGCCCCCTCATACAAACCTAAAAGAGTTCCTAGTGATTTCCCCAAAGCAACAACCTTTTGCATCAGAGATTGATCATGAGCAGCCTTGAGTAATTGAATACCATGTTCAAAGTCGCCAATAATAATTCCCGGATCAAACCGAGTAGTTCCTGATTCCCCTAGTTTAGAATTCTTGGCCACATTCTTGTAGTTTGTGTTGAATGTGTCTCTGAACAAACGAATGTATTGAGACCAATTTGAAGGATCAATATTAAAAAGTCTAAGAAACGTCTTCAGCTCTTTAACGGCTGCCTTTTCTTCTTTATGAAATTCAAACTTAGAAAAAATAAAGCAGTTAACGTGTATATGGCTTTCGGAAAAAATAAAAATAAATATATAGAGGTTATGAATTACATAGCATCATGATTGTAATAGCACTAGGAACCAACCAAGGAGATAAAACAAATAACCTAAAGACAGCTATAGAGAAAATAGACGTTATTGCAAAAATAAAAAAGATCTCGAAAGTCTACCAAACCGAACCCGTAGACACGCAAAGTAAAGAATACTTTCTAAATGCAGCTGTAGAGGTAATAACCAAACTAACTCCCAAAGAACTCCTAGAAAAATTACTTGAAATTGAAAATGAGATGGGTCGGATAAGAAAAGAAAAAAACGATCCACGAACAATAGATCTAGACCTTCTCTTCTACAACAACGAAATCATCAAAAAGCACGGTCTCACACTACCTCATCCCAGAATAAAAGACCGCTTTTTTGTTCTCGACCCCCTAAATGATTTAGATCCAGAATTCATCCATCCCGTTTTAAACGTTTCAATGAAACAACTTCTTCTCAACAAAAAACGTTATAAATAACTTATCTCTTAAAAGAGCTATAATATGAAACGCTGCGAATGGGCCGAATCAGAACCAATGCAAGGCTATCATGATGAAGTCTGGGGCATGCCTGTGCATGACGACCGAACCCTGTTCGAATTTCTAATCCTAGAAGGAGCCCAAGCCGGACTCTCCTGGGCTACCATCCTAAAGAGAAAAGACACCTACAATAAAGCCTTCGACAATTTCGATGTAATCAAAGTAGCAAACTACACAGAAAAAGACTACGAAAGACTAATGCAAGACCCTGGTGTAATAAGAAATAAACTAAAAATAAGAGCGGCCATAAAATCAGCACAATTAATTCTAGAAATACAAAAAGAATTTGGGTCCCTTGACAAGTACCTCTGGAAATTCGTAAACAACAAACCCCTTGACGGCAAAATAAGGGCAATGAAGGAGATAGAAGCAACCACAAAAGAATCAGATGCATTAAGTAAAGACCTCAAAAAAAGAGGATTCACATTTGTAGGCTCAACCATCTGCTACGCATTTATGCAAGCAACCGGAATGGTAAATGATCACGAAGTAACCTGCCTCCAATACGAAGTATGCAAAAAAAGCTAAAGCAAACAATCGTCATACATCTAGATGCCCTTTTCGTAAAGTGTGAGGAAGCAAGAAATCCTAAATTAATAGGGTTACCTGTAGTCATTGGTGCAGATCCAAAGAAAGGAGTTGTACGAGGGGTAGTCTCAACAGCAAACTACGAAGCAAGAAAGTTCGGAATCGAGAGCGCACTTCCCATTAAAGGGGCCTACCAAAAATGCCAAGATGCAATCTTCCTACCCGTAGATTTTGAATGATATAGAAAAATATCCAGAAAAATCTTCCAATACCTAGCAAAACGAAGAAGAAGCACTTTCAATAGCACTCTCCCTGCTAAAACACTTCCTAAAGAAAGATAAAAAAATAAGATTAATGGGAGCACGTTTTACAAATGTAACCAGAACCAATAAATAGTACCAAAAAAAAATAATTATCTTAAACGAGGTGCAACAATGAACATATTCGAACTAGTAGATAAAAAGATTCCAACACTAAGATGGTACGACTTCAGTCTGTTAAAATTAAGCACAGCTGCATGTATCCTTTGGATAGCAAAGCTATGGCCGCCGCTTCTAAGCATGTCAGCAACAACCTATCTCATTATCGGAATCGTAGCAGCACTACCGTTAATGAAGAAAATGTTTTTTACAAAATAAAGAAAGTGAGGGGAATTATCCCCTCTAATTTATTTATTCAGACTGCTGTCCGAATCCTCTACCTCTAAATCCATTTCCACCAAAGTCTCCTCTCTGCTGGCCACCGCGCAAAAAAATGACCAAAAAACGTGAAAAATTACAGGTCATCTATGATATGTTAAAAATCATAAGGGACCACAAGAACGAAATCAAACCCACTCCGCTATTACGTTACTCAAATCTCTCCTCACAACGCTTCGCCGAATACATGAGCGGATTAAAAGAAAGACAATTAGTGCAAGAAAAAAACGAAAAAAAAGGAAGAAAATATATAGCCCTAACCGATCAAGGATTTAATTACCTAGAAAAGTACAAAATGATTCTAGGGTTCATCGAGGATTTTAACTTATAATGAAAGCAACATTCGCAGCCGGCTGTTTTTGGAGTATCCAACTAGCTTTTGATAAATTAGAAGGGGTAACCCAAACCAAAGTAGGCTACTCAAATGGAGAAATAGAAAATCCTACTTACGAACAAGTCTGTACTGACACAACCGGACACGCCGAAATAGTGCAAGTAACCTATGATACAAAGAAAATAAAATACGAAAAACTACTTGAAACCTTCTGGAACATCCACGACCCAACACAAGGCAATAGACAGGGCTGGGACATGGGCAAACAATATAGGAGCGGCATTTTCTACCATAACCAAGACCAAAAGAAGCAAGCTGAAGCATCAATGAAAAAACAGCAAGAACACAACAAAAAACCAATCACCACAATAATCGAACCCGTAAACAACTTCACCGAAGCCGAGGAGTACCATCAAAAGTATCTCCAAAAGCGCTGCAAGAACGCCTGCTAACCGCATCCATAGACTCCATACAATCCATAGGCTATTTACTCTCGAATTCGCCTTTCTAACATATACCTCTCACCCCCTTAATTTTACGTATGTGCATACATCCTAAGGTCGAAATTCTTTCACCTTCACAAGCAGGTGCGTTGCGATGGGTCGCCCCCTCCGGGGACGCAGCACCTTCAAAGGATAATCTCAAGAATTTCGAAGATGGTTGCTTTAGCAGCCTACGAACGCTAGTGACTATGCTATGCACATACAATTTACCAAAGATTTATATAGCGAATTCACAATAATAAACATATTACACAGAGGTAATAGTATGGTGAGCACAGGAATGAAAAAAACAGCACTATGGTTAACCATCATCGGTGGTTTAAATTGGGGACTGATTGGTTTATTCAACTTTAATCTCGTCCAAACGCTATTGGGATCAATTCCATTAGTAGAAAAAATTGTCTACATAGCAGTTGGACTTTCAGCAGTATGTGTTGCAATGGATGCAGCAAAGAAATAATCATTAATAAATAAGCGGAGGTGAAAAAATGAAAAATGTACAGAAAGTATTCGCACAAATTGTAGGTGTTGTACTAGTTTTGTTAGGTATCATCGGATTTTTTAATAATCCAATTTTAGGATACTTTGGTGTTAACACACTACAAAATGTAGTTCACCTTGCAGGCGGAGCAATTGGTCTATGGTTAGTAAGCAAAGGGAGTTCCCAAGCATTCAATAAATGGGTAGGAATCCTCGGCGTATTACTAGGAATTCTAGGATTTGTTCCTGGAGTAAAGGATTTATTGTGGAGCCTACTAGGAATCAACACAGCTATTACCGGATTACATTTGGTACTAGGAGTTGTAGCTTTAGGAGTTGCTTACAAAGTTAAGTAAGTAATTTCTTTTTTTATTCTTTTTTATTTTAACAACACCCCTACAATGAAAAAACACGAAAAGAAACACGATGTAATAGGAGTTCTCTTTCTTGCAGCAGGTCTAATAACGGCACTATCTCCTCATGCAACTCATATGGCCGCTGGCCATCCAGGCACTCACACCCACGAACTAGAAATTATTGTAGGATTAGTTGTAGCAATCTTCGGATTAATCGTTCTTATTATCAACAACGATGCCTGGAAAAAGTAGCTAGCCCAATCTAAATCAGAACTAAAAATCTACTCGATACATGTATAAGAGATAACTAGGTAATTATCTATATGAATTTCAAACCCACCCAATTAAAAATTATCGGATCAATTCTAGTAGCAGGTATCTTCAGCTCGCCTCTCCACGCATCACTATTTCCTTGTAAGGCCATTGCCAAAGATATCCCTGGTTTGACTGCCGATCCCATATGTGCCGTTGTACCGCTCTATGCATTATCGACGTTTTGGTTTGTTGTCTTCCTCTTATGGGTCATCACGTACACCGTCTGGAGTAGTATTGCCAAAAAATAACGAAGTTCTTAGAAAACATCAACAATCTCATCCGATGAACAAGAAACAAGAAATACGCAGAAGAGAACAACAGAACACAATAATAGAGGTTTCATACTCAAAATTTAACTTCAAACTATTTAAGTATTTGTTAATTCGATTATTTCCACTTAATACTGCAGCCCTGCGAAGGTTCAAACCATTCCTCAATGGGCTCGTTAGCAACCAATTTATCCAAAACCTCTCGTAAATCATGAGTTGTAGCAACAGAATCAGGAGACATCGCATCATTAATACGTCCATGAAACACTAACTTGTGTTGTTTATCAAACACAAACGGATCAGGAGTACAAACAGCACCATACGCTCGAGCAACCTCTTGCGATTCATCAAATAAATAATGAGTAAATCCCTGTTCTCCAGCAACCTGCTTCATCTGTTCAGGCCCATCATCCGCAACGATTTCGGGTGAATTAGAACTAATTCCAATAACAACCACCTCTTTAGAAGCAAAATCATTTTGCAACTGCGCAATCTCCTCAAATTTAGGAATAACAAACGGACAGTGATTACACATAAAAATAACACAAACTGCCTTACCAGAAAAATCAGAAAGAGAAACAGTAGAACCATCTACCGTATTCAAAAGAGAAAAATCAGGTGCACTAGCACCTCGCTCCATTGCATCCGGGTCTGATTTAAGTAAGGACATTATTCCAAAGCCTTCCCATACCGTTCGTCAACAACCTTCCAATTAACAACGTTCCAGAACGCTGCAATATAATCGGGTCGCTTATTCTGATACTTCAAATAGTAGGCATGTTCCCAAACATCAATACCCATCAAAATATAGTTTCCATCAGAGTACGGTGAATCTTGGTTAGGTTTCTGAACAATTTCCAGTTCGCCGTTGTTAACAACCAAAAAAGCCCAGCCAGATCCAAATTGTGTAGCTGCAGCAGCAGAAAAGTCCTCTTTAAACTTGTCAAAGCTCCCAAACTTAGCCTTAATCGCATCTCCGATAGATCCAGTTGGTTCGCCACCTGCATTCGGACCAATAATCTTCCAAAATAATCTATGATTACAGAAACCGCCACCATTATTTCGCACAGCGGTTCGAATATCATCTGGAACACTCTCTAAATCCTTCAGGACTTCACAAACCTCCTTATCTGCAAACTCAGTGCCTTCAACAGCAGCATTATACTTATCGGTGTAACCTTGGTGATGTTTAGAATGATGAATCTCCATCGTCTGCGCATCAATATGCGGCTCTAATGCGTTATATTCATAATCAAGTTTCGGTAGTTTTTCCATAGTAATCCCTCCAATTAACAATTGTTAAGTTAGGTAATTCTAAGAATATTATAAATGTTACGTTAGTCAGTATGTGCATACATCCTAAGGTCGAAATTCTTTCACCTTCACAAGCAGGTGCGTTGCGAGGGGTCGCCCCCTCCGGGGACGCAGCACATTCGA
>JAQBWB010000036.1 GCA_027623355.1 Nanobdellota archaeon
TAATTTAGAAATAGGTAACCCAGAAAAATTAATCTATCTCACACAAACAACACTAAGCATTGACGACACAAAAAAAATAGTAGATGCACTAAAACAAAAGTATCCCCAAATAAAAGATCCTCCCAAAGAAGACATCTGTTATGCAACAACCAATAGACAACAAGCAATCAAAGAGCTAGCAAAAAAAGTAGATTTAGTATTAGTAGTAGGTTCCACCAACTCCTCAAATTCAATTAGACTAGTAGAAACCGCAAAAACAACAAAACCAGCCCATCTAGTAGACGACGTCTCCCAAATCCAAGAGTCCTGGCTAGAAAACATAGAAACTGTAGGAATAAGCGCCGGCGCCTCAGCTCCAGAATCGCTCGTCCAGGAGATCGCATCCTATTTTACCGCAAGAGGAGCGCAAAAAGAAGAGTTTACGTTGATGAAAGAAGATGTGACGTTTATTGACCCAGTAGAATTGAGAAAAGCAAAACCTAACGCGAATCAAGAAAATCAGTAACCCGTTTCAAACCTTCTGTAATTTTAGAAACATCCAAAGCATACGAGAACCGAACATGTCCAGGTTGACCAAACCAATCACCTGGATAGGTAATCACTTTGTGTTTCTTAAACAACTCCTCAGAAAAAGAAAGCGAGTCAGTAATCTTAGGAAAGATGTAAAACGCTCCTTGTGGCTTCCAAACCTCTAAACCCATGTCCTGCATCGAAGAATAAATCAAGTCCCGTCTCTCCTTCCAGATCGCTGTCTGCTCAGAAATATATGATTTCGGCGCCTGTGTAGCATGATACGCCATCTCCTGCCCCAAAATATTGGTGTTCATCGAGCTGTGCGTCTTCAATACAACAATCCTCTCAATAATAGACAAATCAGTAGAAAACAAGTACCCTACTCGAAACCCACACATCGCAAATGTTTTAGAAAATGAATTAACCGTAACCACCTGTGGTCCAGATAAGTCATAATTCTCCCGCTCATAGATAAGGTCCTTATACACCTCGTCCGAGATCAAAACAATACCTAAATCCTCAGTAGTTTTCTCAATAACTTTCAAGTCAGCAATATCCTGCAATCTACCAGTAGGGTTCGAAGGAGAGTTAATGATAACGGCCTTACATCCCTCAATCTGATCCTTGAACTCATCCATATTGATCTTACCTTTTGTAGTATGAACAATAACGGGAACCAAATGATTCATCTCAATTAACGGCTTATAAGAATAATAATACGGTGCATGAATCATAATCTTATCGCCCGGTTGAGTAACTGCTCGCAACACCAAATCCAATGCTTCCGAACCCCCATTCGTGATAACAAAATGCTCCTGACTAAATCCAGGATTTTCAGAGGACAATGCCTCTCGCAGTTTAGGCAATCCTGCAATCAACCCATATTTGAAAGAACGATACGTAGGCAAACAAGAATATGCTTCCTGAGGCGGCGGCAAATCCGGCTGTCCAGAACCAAATGAGATGATGTCCTCTCCCTCAACCCCGATAAACAATGCAGGAGAGAATGTTTCTTTACTCATATGATTGAAATTACAAGAGAATTTTTAAATCTATCTACTTCTTACTTTCGCCAGTAAACCTAAAAGAAGCAGGCCTAATCATGTTCTTAGTGCCAGTACTATCAAACTCAGCAGGCGGAATAAAATAATTAGTATGAAACCACATACTGATGGATAATCAAAACGTAGTTATAAATCCACCGCTTTAGATTAACGATAGTAATATAAATGGAAAGTACAATGCAAGCACATAGGTAAAAAAATGGAGGTGCACAAAAAAAACTACTACGTAATCATCTATCAATATGCACTCCACCTGTACCACTTGCAAAAACGCGCAATTCCAGATAATGACAGAACGCCCTTCTTAATCCATCTGAGTGTATACCTAAAACGCATCATAGATATCTGTAAAAAGGAAGAGATTTTGTGCGAGTATCTAGATGATGAGTTCATTCCGACCCAAGGCCTTCATCAACCCCAGAATGATGCAAAATATTTTGCATCCCTGTTCGCTACTGGAGTCCTAGACACCATAGAAAAAATTGTCAATGCAACAAAAAAAATACATAGAATCATCGCCATTATGAAAAATCAGTTTTTCGAGAAGCTTAACAAGGAAAGCCTCAGGATCATTGCACAACATTCAATGCAACTCTATCACGCCTACCTCAGATTCTTCAGTGTTTCAATAGATGCACTAACCGCATTCGAAAAAGAAACTGAAGTCTTTAAGAATTTCCTCTACAACGAAAAAATTAACTACCGCCGAGAATTACAAAGACATAAAATAGAGATGCAATCAGACGTTAAAGAGTATGCACTTCCAAAAATTAAACGACTAGCAATTACCGCGAGCGCAACCGTAAAGGAAAACCAGGAAAATCTGAAAGCTAGATTTCCTGCAGTGTATGAAAACCTGGGCACTACACTCAACCGCATCGAATTAGACATCGAGGTCTACGAACAATCAAAGAAAAAGGAAGAAGACGCAATACTCCTCGAAGAGTGGAGCACACTAAACACACAAAAAAGGAAAGTGGTACATATTGAAAAAGAGCTTATGGAGGCAGCAGATGAATTATATAATCTAGTCGTGGTAAAAAACGAGACAATGGATTTCAGAAAGCTAACACAAAAAAATTCCCCCTATTCACTGGATCAACTCCTCAAAGAATTACACAATGAAATTCACTATGCAATGAGCCATCTCCATGCTCGATCTGCCAACCATTTCGACAATATGGATCGCATGAGAAGAGAATTCGAAAAAAGACTCGAACAGGAATCTAAATTTCTAATCCACTAACCAAATATCACAAAGAAAGCACATGATCAAGCCCAACATCAACTTTCGGCACAATATCATAACCTGCCAATTCACCGGGTGTAATCCACACAAACTGTGTATGCTCCCAATCTAAAGTAATGTCAGGTTTATTCTTCAACACAACCAACACCGGATGAATAAACCATTCTTTATTAATCGATTCATCCACAAATGTAAAAGGAACTCCCATCTTTACAGAGCTAATATGTTCAGAGGTAATGCCTACCTCCTCAGACAATTCCTCAGCAGCCTTCTCCCACACCGGTTTCACCTCATCTAAATGTCCGGCAACCGTATTCCACTTGCCACGGTATTGTTGCACCTTCTCACTCCGCTGCAACAATAAAATCTCACTTTCAAACTTAATAAAGATAGTAACCACCGGAGTCTTTCGAACATCATGATAGTTAATCCGACCATCCGGAAAAGAAGGCAAATTCTCCTTATTAGATTGCAATAACGCAAGCAATTCCTCCTCAGTTCCCATGAAAATCATCAATTCCCCACAGAATAAAAAGCCTTCTATAAACACCTACATTTATAATAGAAACTGCACCCTTGAGCATCATGCAAGCACTAGGATTAACGCTAATAACACTCACCGCAATCATCTTTGCAGCCATAGGTATCAGCTACGCAAGAAAACAACACCTTACTGCTGAAGACTACCTTTCATCAAGAAATTCATTGGGATTAGGAGCAGCCATTGCATCGCTAGTAGCTTCTGGAATGGGCGCCTGGATTCTTTTCAGCCCCGCCGAAGCAGCAATCACTGCAGGTATGACTGCACTCATAGGATATGCACTAGCATCAGCCCTAGTCCTGTTTATCTTCGCCTGGCTCGGCAAAAGACTAAGAATCCTCATGCCAAATGGCCATTCCTTAACCGAATATGTTCTTCATCGATACGGCAAAGGCATGTACTATATCGTCATCATAGTCATGTTACTCTACATGGCCGTTTTCCTAACCGCAGAACTCTCCGGTATCGCTCAAGCAAACGAATTAGTCTTCAAAACTCCTCTCATCTTCTCTACCGCAATCATCGGCCTAGCAACCGTCGCCTACACCTCACTAGGGGGATTAAAGGCAACATTATTCACCGACAAAATTCAGACGTGGTTCATTCTACCTCTCCTAGCAATCATCTTCATCGCCACAGTCTCCTTTTTCGGCGGTTTCTCCGACACAATGACTCAAGTCACAACCACAAACCCAGATCTTCTAAATCCAACCAATCCCTATGGCATCGAGTATGCCCTCACACTATTAATCGCAATCATCGGAGCAGAACTCTTTAACCAGGGAAATTGGCAGCGCGTCTACGCACCTAAAACAAAGAAAATCATGTCACTTTCCTTTATGGGAGCAGGTCTCATCGTTTTCGCAGTCATCATGCTCGTAGGACTCCTAGGATTCTTTGCAATTCCAACCGGCCAAGCAATCAACCCTTCAGTAGCACTCTTCACGCTCCTCTTACATGCAACCCCTTCCTGGATACTCCTAACCACCATGGTCCTTGCAACAACCTTAATCATGTCGAGCATGGATACACTCTTGAATGGAATGGTCAGTATTTTCGCAGTTGACATTGTAAGAGTCATTCCGAACGTCAATAAGAAAAAATTAATCGGCGCAGCAAAAGCTTTCACATTAGTTCTTGCAGGAATAGCCATCTTAATAGCAAGCAAAGGCTACAGCGTATTATACCTTTTCCTAGTAGCAGACTTAATCTGTGTTGCCGCAGTCTTCCCAACACTCTTCGGCCTCTTCAACAAAAAATATTCAGGAACAGTAGCGATCATAAGCACCATTGCAGCACTCATCGCAGGCGCTTTCCTCTTCCCAGATCCCACCTTCGCTCGAGGTAATTTACTAAAATCATTCCTGGTAGCATTCTTCATTCCAGTAATCATCGCACCCTTTGCAATCCAATCAGGAAAAGACTTTGACTTTCACAAACTAAGAGAAAACGTCAACAAATTCGAATAATTATTTGTAAAAGAAGGTCAACAACGCATTGTGCGCCTTACCCGTAGTTGAGTTAGGAGCAAATAGAACCATAGACAAAATCGTAGCCGATGCACCTCCAAGAAATGATCCTGCATCACGGGCGTACCCGCTAATGCTACAAAGAATGATGTCCACGCTATACATCGAAACTAACCTTCCACGACCCGGTACAGATACAAGAATTCCAGGCATAAGCGAAAACAACGGTTAATCCCATTATTTTTCTTCTATTTTCTTCAACAACTTTTTCATTATTTCAATTTTAACAGAAGTCTCAGCTTTCTTAGCCATAATACTACAACAGTCCTGATACTTCTCAACGCTCAAGTCAAAGGTACCAATCTTTCGAGCAAGCAAGATAATTTCGTTCTTATCAAATCCTATCAGTGGACGTAAGATAGTAGAATCGACTAAATAAGAGGTAGCGTTAATATTATCTAACGTCTGAGATGCAACCTGCGCTAAACTGTCCCCAGTAATAATGGCCTTATACCCTTTCTTCTTACAATACTCATCCGCCGTCCGCAACATATAATTCTTAAAAACAACGAGATCATAAGCAGCAGGAATTCTACCCATAGTCAACTCCTCATACGAGCTATATGCCTCTAAAAAAAGTTTCGATGGACTCTGAAAGCGATCAGCAACCTCGACCAATTTAGGGATCTTCGAACTTGCAACACGAGTCTCATCCAGAAAATTATGAAAATGCAAAAAATCAACCCGACAGCCACGCTTCATCATCATGTATGCAGCAACCGAACTATCAATCCCACCTGAAAGCAAACAAAGTACTCTGCCTGAACATCCAACCGGCAATCCACCTAAACCGGGCTCCTTAGCACTGTACAAATAACAACCCTTGTCAGTAATTTCAACATATAATGTAACCGTAGGAGCAGTAAGGTCAATCGAAAAACCTAGTTTGTGAGCCTCATCACCAATCATCACGTTAACCTCAGGACTACTCAAAGGAAATCTCTTATCAGACCTCTTTGCTGCAACGGCAAAATGCTCTTTATCAGTAATCTTCTTGAGCATACTAACAGCCTTCTTTTTCAAAACTTCAACATCATTTGAACAAGTCTCAATAAAAGAAAACGAACTAATCCCCAAGATCCGAGACAAGATACCCGTAATAGAAGCACGATTTCCTGAAAGCTCAGCAATAAACCGCTTACTATCTTTAATAAAAGTAGCACTAGTAAACGCTTTCCTAATAGTAGTCATCAACGTCTTCTCAAAGAACGGAAGGTTCTTTCCCTTCAAACCAATCTCGTTGTAGTGAATAAGGACTTTCATAACTACATTGATTTTCAAACACTTAAAAAGTAAGCTGTTTTCACAACACAACACTAAGAATCGACTTCGTACCCTCAACAAGATAGGAAAATCGCTTCTTTTCAGGGACCTCTAGAAAGTAGAATTCTTGCTTAACTTCCTTGATGGGTTCAAGGAAAGTAGTAGTTCGTTATGGTGTTTCATAAGTTTAAGCAAATGATCATAGCCGGCATCCTCAGCACGCACAGAACTCATGACTAGCGATGCAAAAAGCCCCATACCTACACCCCTGCCAACCATGTTCTCAAGGGATCCCGAAGCAGCACTATGACTAAAATACATGATTGAGGAAAAAAAGGGCAATTTAAAAATCTTTTCAAGCGTCAAATTTATAAATTAGCTCGGATTCGATACACTAGATATACGGATGGTAAAGATGAATGGTGCACGAGGGGTTGTAGAAGGCCTATTAGACGAAAAAGCAGAGGTCATATTCGGCATTCCCGGCGGAGCAGCACTTCCAATATACGATGAATTTCATAAAGAGCCTAATCTAAGACACATCCACATGATGCATGAGCAGGGAGCTGCACATGCAGCAGAAGGCTATTCAAGAGTTCTTGGAAAAGTAGGATTGTGTATGGGCACATCCGGTCCCGGAGCAACCAATTTAGTAACAGGAATTGCAGATGCATTCATGGATTCCGTTCCAATTGTAGCGCTTACAGGTCAAGTCCCAACAAAATTGCTAGGAAAAGATGCATTTCAAGAAACAGACACCTTCGGCATCACTCTCCCCATAACAAAACACAACTTCAGATTAAGTAAAAGCGAAGACGCCTATCAAAATACGAGAGATGCGTTTAATATCTCACTTTCAGGACGTCCCGGCCCAGTATTAATCGACCTGCCTAAAGACACCATGGTAGGAGAATTTGAATTAAACAAAGAACAATTCAAATACACGCAACTAAAAGCACTTCCTCAAAACTCAAACGAAGTATTTAGCAAAGTAGTCGATCTCCTATTCAATGCAGAACGCCCCATGATTCTAGCAGGTGGCGGGGTAACCATCGCTAACGCAGGTCTAGAACTAACAAAACTTGCAGAACTCCTAAGATGTTATGTAGCAACAACCATAACAGCACGTGGAGCAATCCCAACAACCCATCCCCTTTCACTAGGCCAGATTGGAATGCATGGTAGACAAGTTGTTAACCACTCAATAGCGAATTGTGATCTTTTACTAGCAGTCGGAACAAGATTTTCAGACAGAATCACCGGAAATCTAGAAGCATTCGCTCCAAATGCAAAAATCATCCATATCGATATCGATGCAACCGAACTAGGAAAGAATGTACCGTTCCACATGGGCATAGTCTCAGATGCAAAGACCGCATTACAATCCATCCTAGCAGTAGCAGCACAAAAAAAACTCCAAGGAAAAGACAATCTCTTTAGGCAAAGAGTTAAGGCACTTGATGTAGAATGCAGATGTAATATTGCAAGTGATGACACCCCTATACGTCCCGAAACCATCATCAAAGAAATTAATGAAATCCTACCTGAAAACGCAATCGTAACAACTGAGGTAGGCCATCATCAAATGTTTGCAACTCATTTCCTTAAGGTAAAGAATCCAAGACATTTCTTAACAAGCGCAGGCGCAGGAACCATGGGCTTCGGCCTTCCAGCAGCCATCGGAGCAAAAGTAGCCGCCCCAGATCAACCCGTAATCGATATCTCTGGTGACGGAAGCCTAATCATGGTCTGCCAAGAAATTGCAACCGCAGTAGAGAATGATATCCCTCTAACAATAGCACTCTTCAACAACGGAGGGTACGGCATTGTCCAGCAATGGCAAAAAGAATTTTATGAAGGAAGAAAAATAGCCGTAGAATTCGGAAAGCATACCGATTTCGTTAAATTAGCACAATCCATGGGAGCAGAGGGAATAAAAGTAGAACGGCCATCCGAAATCCAGGAAGCAATGAAGCAAGCAATTATGTCTGATAAAGTATTCCTAGTAGACATCGCAACAAGTACAGTAGATAATGGAATGCCTCTGGTACCCCCACTAGGAAAAAACACCGAGATGCTCTTAGGACAACATTGTCCATTAGTAAATCCGAGGTACTTCGATGCAGAATAAAAAAGTCATCGTTACAATAAAAGATTCAGTAGGAGCACTTCCACGAATAATCCAAATTTTCGCAAGAAGAGGGTTCGCAATCGAAGAGGTACATGCAAAAACAATAGGAGAAAACAAAGAAGTCATAATTATTTTTCCAGCAGATGAGTATATTCAAAAAATAGTGCTAGGTCAGCTAAATAAGCTAGTAGATAGTATCGAAGTCAAAGACGAGGTGTAACAAATGGTAGATCTAATAACAGATGATCAAACAACGCTTGATGCGTTACAAGGTAAAACCGTAGCGGTTATTGGATACGGGGCACAAGGCAGAGCACAAGCACTTTGCATGAAAGATTCAGGAATCAATGTTATAGTAGGGGTAAGAGAAGATGGCGTATCCTGGAAAAAAGCAAAGGAAGAGGGATTGGAAGTAGCAACAATTTCAGATGCCGCCGAAAAAGCAGACATCATCCACATCTTAATTCCAGACGAATGCCAAAAAGAAGTGTATGAAAAAGACATCCAGCAACACATCAAAGCAGGAAAAACACTTTCATGGTCTCACGGATTTAATGTCTGTTTCAACCGCATCACCCCTCCAACCGAGGTAGATGCAATCATGGTAGCTCCTAAAGCACCCGGAACCGAAGTTCGAAGAACATTCGAAGAAGGATTTGGTGTTCCAGGATTGATAGCAGTCCATAAAGACGTCTCAGGAAATGCGAAAGCAGTTGCATTGAGCATGGCAAAAGCCTGCGGACTTTCAAGAGCAGGAGTTCTAGAATGCACTTTCGAACAGGAGACGTATGAAGATCTCTTCGGAGAACAGGCTGTCCTCTGCGGCGGCGTCTCAGAGCTTATGAAAGCAGGTTTCGAGATCCTTGTAGAGCGTGGCTACCCTCCAGAGATGGCCTATTTTGAATGCATGCATGAGATGAAGCTCATCGTTGATTTAGTCTATAAAGGCGGCCTCACCCACATGTGGGACGTCGTCTCCAATACTGCAGAGTATGGTGGAAGAACTCGCGGCCCAAAGATCATCACTCCCGAAGTAAAAGAGCGGATGAAAAAGATCCTTGACGATGTGGAAGATGGCACATTTGCTAAAGAATGGATGGGCGAGTATGAAGCCGGCCTGCCTAACCTTAAGCGGATGCGCGAAGAAGAATCAAAGCATCCAATTGAAGTCGTTGGAAAAGAAATAAGGGCATTGTTTCAGAAGAAATGACATACTCCCAAAATAAATCCAGCTAAAGCTGGGGGTTTCTCACGCAAACCATTTAACTTAAACTTTTCCCTCTTACAGAGGTCGCTACGCAAAAAATTATGCAGAAATCATATTGAAAAAAAGCTTCGCTTTTTTGGTACGCCTTCGGCAGCACTCTTTTTGGCTCACCTCAAGCTGAAGCATCCCGCTAAAGGTGAGGAATCACCAAAAACCGATATATATACTTCACAACTAAATATAAGGTATGTTTGGATCTATTGAAAGAAAGGATAAAAAAGTAGTCCTAACAAATTTAAATTCAGTTCTTATAAGAAATAAGCAGTATAAACTTACAAAGCCAGCAGAGGACGAATTTGAAGCGTCTTTTCATGAATCCTACCAAGTAGCTCAAAAACTAGATGATATAGAGTTTATGGAGAACGATAGAAGGGACAATTTTAAGAAAGTTTTAAGAGTTATTGGTTGGGCTAAATTTTCCATAGCTGCCATTATTAGATATATAAGACAAGAAAATCCAAGAGAATTAGGACACTGGTATGGGGTTTTCTGGGGATACATAATGGGATTGTTAGAAGGACATTTATTGGAGGAGTTAGATGAACGTCAACAAACTGCAGTCATAGATGCTTTTAAAAATTTTGGACGCACATTTAAACACTATGGCATGGAATCACCTAAACATCAAATTGGAAAAAGGATAAGACACATTATAGATAACCACGAAAAAGTAAAAGGGAACACGAAAGTAAAAAAATTCTATGAAAATCTATAACATCGGCATTAAGAGAAGTTCCGAAGCCCTCGAAATTTGAGGCAACCCTCAAATTTCAGAGTGGCGTAGGAATTTGGGTGAGTAACGCAGGGGCTTTGATGCCCCGAGTAACACAACCTCTTAATGCCTGTTAGGCGTAGTCGGACTTTGATGTCCGACGGAGTTTTTGTCCCACCAAAAGGAAGTGATACCCGATTAGGGTTGTGCTTACTGTATTTTTATTCTCGGTGTAGTTTTGGATTTAATATATAACTATCAATCACTAAGCTCTGCTTAGACTATTTATCTCTATGTGGCATCCACACTGATACTACTATATAATGGTTATTTAGCGTTACGTTTATAAATACCATTTCATTTTTTTAATATAAATATGTCATTAGAAAATTTAGTTGAACAATTAAGAAGGGATAATGCATCTTTCAACACCTTGTTTCCAAATAATGATAGAAATATTTCTAAAATAATTGGGCGAAAGGAAGGTGAACAAAAATTAGTTCAAATTTCAAGATTGTCTGATTTCTTAATAGAACAAGGGTTTAATTCTTATCATTGTTTTTCTATAGTTGTTGGTAAGGGCTGGGAAGAAAAGCTTGAATGGATTGCTGAGAATTATGAAACTTTGCTTAAGCCCATGGAATTCAATGGTTATCATGTTTCTCAGATTGTAAGAAATAAAGGCTGGGAAGAAAAG
>JAQBWB010000037.1 GCA_027623355.1 Nanobdellota archaeon
CGACCCCTCGCAACGCACCTGCTTTTGAAGGTGAAAGAATTTCGACCTTAGGATGCTATGCACATACGGTGAAAGAGAACTTATAAATAGTATGCTCACTTAATTGATACTATGGAAACTGATTGGAAGAAGAAATTGTCGGCTGAGCAGTATCGTGTTTTGCGAGAGGCGGGCACGGAGATGGCTTTTACTAGTAAGCTTAATGATAATAAGAAGAAAGGGACGTACGTGTGTGCTGGATGTGGGAAGGCGTTGTTTAGTTCTTCTGCGAAGTTTGATTCAGGTACGGGTTGGCCTAGCTTTTCTGATGTGGAAGGGGATGGCGTAGCTACTAAGCGGGATTTTAAGATGATTTTACCGCGGACTGAGGTTCTTTGTAAGGAATGTGGCGGGCATTTAGGGCATGTGTTTAGTGATGGGCCACATCCTACAGGGAAGCGCTTTTGTATAAACGGTGTTGCACTGGACTTTAAAGCGTCAAAGTAGTAACTTTTAAATAGTCTGTGTAATTAATTCTAATGGGAGTAATTATGATAAATTATGATAAATTCAAATAAACAGAAAAGACTAGCTGAGGAGGATAGAGTTCTGCAGATTGAGCAGGCTAATTCTCATAAGGCTATCGATGAACACCTTGCTTCTGGTAAAAAAAAGATCAAGGTTATTGTGGCTTCCATTCTTATTGGTTTGATTATTATTATCGGACTTCCTTTGACGATTCGGGCGATGACTCCTGGTAAATGGGATGATTTTGCTCAATGTTTATCTGAAAAAGGGGCTGTTATGCAGGGAGAGGATTGGTGCCAGTATACAAATGCTCAGAAAGGGATGTTTGGAAAATCGTTTAAATATGTTGATTACCAGATAAACGAGGATTTATCATATCGTCCTACATGGATTATTGATGGTGAAAAATATGAAAAAGTACAGTCCTTTGAACGTTTACGTGACTTGACGGGCTGCGAATTTCAAAAATGAGGTGTGTAGAATGAAGAATATGTTAATGGTGATTATTGCGATATTGGCTTTAGTGGTAGTAGGATGTGGTGGTGAAGTCGTTGAACACGATGACACGAATGCAGATGGACATCATGATGATGCAATAGATGCTAATCATATGGAAACTCCAGTAATAGGATCTTCTGATGTTGATGAAATGATTGCGGAGGATGTTCTTGATAACACTGATGTGGAAGATATTGCACCTCCCCAGGAAGTTAAATCCTTTACTATGGAAGCTAAACAGTTTGAATTTATTCCTTCAATCATCACGGTTAACGAGGGAGACTTGGTTAAGCTTGCAGTTACGAGCTCAGACGTAGATCATGGACTTGCCATACCTGCATTCGGTGTTCGAGAGGCTTTATCGCCTGGAAAGTTGGTTAACGTTGAATTTGTTGCTGACAAGAAAGGGACGTTTGAGTTCTTTTGTTCTGTCTCTTGTGGATCTGGTCATGGTGGCATGCGTGGGACGTTGGTGGTAAAATAGATGGATTTTGATTCTTATAAGGCGCATAGTGCAACGGTCCTGCGTATTGGCCTTGCACTTGTTGTTTTATGGTTTGGATTGAATCAGATCTTTGATAGTGCAACTTGGATGGGATATCTTCCGGGTTTTGTGTTTAATCTGCCCCTATCTGCTGAAACGTTTATTTTAGTTAATGGGATAGCAGAAGTTGTTTTAGGTGGATTGTTGTTGATTGGATTGTTCACTCGGTTGTCGTCTGGTTTGTTGTTCTTACACCTGCTTGGTATTTCGGTTTCTTTAGGGTATAATGATGTGATGATTCGAGATTTAGGATTGTCGATTGCTATGCTTGCTGTTTTCTTGCACGGACCTGATGCTAAGACGCTTGATATCAAAAGAAATCTTACAACGGAACTAGGATCTGATTAATTGCTACCTGGTAGTATACTACATAGGAGCCTGCTACTATTATTAAAATTGATGAGATTATTCTTAGATAGGGGAAGATTTTAGCTATTTTCTTTAGTAGTGTGGTGCTTGATAGGGAAGTGATGATTGTTATTTTGATTACTACTAGGGCTGCTGATCCTGCATAGAGTAGAAAAATAATGATTGCATCTTTGGTTCCGATGGTGAGGGCGGAGAGGACAATACTTAGAAAAACAGGTAGAGTGCAGGACATTACTGCGAAACCATAGGCTACTCCGAAACCAATGTATTCTAGAACGGTTGATCTCTTGTTGTTTAGCATGATTTTAGGTGTTTTAAGATTGAATTCTTTGATGAACAGAGAAAAGATTCCGATTATTATGAGTAGGATTCCTAGCGTTAGAGAGATCCAGGAAACTACTTCTCTGATTCTTGAACCTATTAGAATAATGATTGTTCCGACAAGTGTGTAGATTAAGAGTAGACCTAGTGCTACTGCCGATCCGTTTTTTAATCCAGCTAGTACTGATTTTTTGTAGGTTTGTTGCTTTTCGTGTAGAGAATAGGAGATGTAGGCAGGGAGTAATGCGATTCCGCATGGTGAGAGAAATGAGACTAGGCCTGCGCTTATTGCTAGGGTCACTAATGCTAGATTCATGCTAGTTTGTTAAGGAGTAGTTCCCATTGCTCCTTAGAGAATGCTCCGGAACCGGCATATATCATGTTGCCGTTTTTTATGGCGTATTTGCTTGTTGTATGGGTAACTTGGTAGTCTTGGAGTATTTTGAGGGTTGCAATGGCGAAGGGGATGTCCATGCCGAATTCTGCTTTGTAGTTCTCCAATTGTTCTTTTGTTTCTGAAATGTCTAAATCTATAGCTATAATGTTTACTTTGTCTTTGTAGTTTGGAATGACTTCTTTTAGAACATTGAGGTCTTGTCTGCAGTAGGGGCACCAGGTTGCGAAGAAATATGCTATGGTTGGTTTTTCAAAGGTACTTAGTTGTATGATGTTGTTCTCGATGTCTATTACTATGAAGTCTGGTGCTTTGTCTCCTACGTTTGTGCCTTCGTTTGGTTGGGTTACTAAATCATCATGTTGTGTTACTAACGCTTGTTGTTGTTCTATTCTTGCTTTGATGTCGTCTAGATTAGATGTTTCTTGACAGGCTGTTAGGAGAATAATTGTGATGAGTAAAATTGCTTTTCTCATATGATTAAGAATCTTGGAGATTTTTTAAGGTTATAGTTTTTGGTTCAAAAGAAAGTTTAGCAGTTATTTGATTGGATGCAGGCGTTATTTGTTATGGATTGTACTTGATTTTCAATATCTGCTTCTTTACCATAGCTGATTAGGATTTTATCTAGGTCTTTTATTAGGTAATGGGGAGATATTGGTTCATTGTTTGCTAGATAGGTTAGTTGGTTCTGGTTATCTGTGCAATGTGTTGCGTTTTTTATGGTGAGACAGTTTTGTTCTGATTGGATTCCTATCGTCGTTAGGTAATGTCTTAGGGTGATTTCTTTATTGTGGACGTGGATGACCCATTCGTTGTTTTCTCCTTCGTGCATATGAGTAATTCTGTTATTTTCTTGGTACTCCTCTTTGTAGAGGTCTAATTGCTCGTTGTTGATGAAGATATTCCAATCTGCGTGGAGATGTTCGGTTTCTATTTTCTCTATTCCTGCTAGGCCTTGGAAGGCAACTGCTCTTATGGTTTGGATGTCTACTTGTTTTATGAGATCTGAGTTTTGTCTTAGCGCTTGGACGTGGAGAATGGTTATTGCTATGATTATTATTATTGTAATGATTGATGATTTATAGGATACTTTTGCTTTGCTTTTTGTTTTTCCTAGAATGAAGCCTAGTATTACTGCAAGTAGGAGATAGAGTAGGTTTCTTATTTGGAAATTGGTTTTTGCTTTGATTTCTATTGGAAAGGTTGCTTTTACTTTTTCATCTGCACTAAAGGTTAGATCGATGCCATAGGTTCCTGATTCTTCAAAATGATGAGTTAGATGTGCAGAACCTAACTCATCGGTTACTAGGTGAGAGGTTGCCGCTAGAATTGTATCTCCCTCGCTTATTCTTAGGAAGAGTTCTACCCCCTTTAGTTTATTTCCTTGCTTGTCTTCAATTGCTGCTACAAACGTTAGGTCTTGGTTTTCTCCCTCTATTGCTAGCTCAACGGTGTAGTCTCCTACTTCTTGTTGTAGGCCTTCTCCGTGCGCTATTGTTAGGGTTGAAAGAAGGATTAGGATTATTAGGTATTTCATTGAAGTTGTTGATGGCGGGGAGTATTTAAAATTTTTTGAAAAAAGTATGTACATAGCATAGTCACTAGCGTTCGTAGGCTGCATATGTTATCTGTTTCTTTTACTTTTTTGTAGATTCCTACAGATGCTATGATTAATCCTAATGGGATTAATAGTGTCCATCTTAATGATGCTATTTGGGCGTTTAATGTGCCCGCTGCTGTTGCTGAAAGTCCTAGAATGATTAAGAGTAGGGGAATGGTGCAGCAGGAGGCTGATACTAGGCCTGCAATACCTGATACTTTTAGAGATTGTTTTAGGTGTTTCATGATGGTTAATTAGTGAGGGTTGTATAAGAAGGTTTTGGATTAGTCCAGGAGTTGGCCTAATAGGGGGTGAGGATTGCCGGTGATATCCTGGCACTCAAACGCTTAGGAGCTTGCGCCCCTTTTCGGTGATCTTGAGGGTCTTGAAACGGCCTCGCTGCTCTATCTCTGCGAGGTGTTTGCCTGTTAACATGGCTATCCTTGCCCGGGTGGTGGGCTTTGTGATATTGAACTTTTTGTTTATGTCTTTGAAGGATATCAGCTTATTCTCTGCGTTCTGGGCATTGATGAACTCCAGGACCTCCATCTCCTGGGGAAGGAGGCTCTCCTTTTCTCTGAGCTGCTGGGGAAGCAACTCGATCGAAGAGGGGCTGTCGGATCCGGGAACATCTGTCCTTACCTTGAGGCCGAGCTTGTCCAGTGCGATGCTGACTTCGTTGAGCTTTGACTCCACGTCTTCCTTGGAGCGATAGAGGGAGATAAGAAATATGGAAACTGCAACCACGATGGCCAGCACAAACAGCAGGCTGTAAAGGTTGCGCTGCTGAAAGATGCGAAGATCATGCGCAACCGATGACATGGGGGTATAGATGCCAAGCCTCCATTTTTCTGCACCTACAACGAATTCGGAAGAGGTGAGGATAATCTCCCCTATCTTGTCGGTAGTTATCCTCTTTGAGATGATCCTTTCGCTCCTTGGAAGTGCAGCTGCTATCCTGGCAACATCAAAACGAGTTTCATCTGTTGCAATGACTTCCAGATCCTCAAGATCTATTATGAAGAACTTCTTTTCCGGCACATTGAGGATAGGATATATCTCATCTTCAAAGAGCTCGTTTACTGTCAGGGTGCTCAGAAGTATCCCCTGAAAGGATGAGGATAAGGCATACCCTGAAGTGTAGATCGGAGAGGTGATTATGATCTGATTTACCGGACCAAATGATTCCTTGCCTGAAATATAGGGCTTACCTGTGGATTTTGGGATACTAAAATATTCCTTATTCGCTATATTGAGCCCCGCAAAATAGGCTATCTCTGGGGAGGAACATGCAGTAACCTCTCCTCGTGCATTGGCACGAGCCAGAATGTCCAATACGGATGAAACGCGCTCATGAGTGATGCCAGCACTGCACCTTTTTTCTGAAAGAGCCGGAATATCCTGCACCTTGCTCAATGTTGAGAGCTCGTCACGCATCTGGAAGATCCGGGATTCTATCTGCTGAGCTGCTTTTGCTGTCTCAAACCTTTGGGTGTCCTGAATCTGCCTGATAACGGCAGATTCTACAGCTGAGAAGGAGCGAAGGTTTGCAAGAATAATGCCTGCAACTATGAAAAGACCTACAAGAACTACGACAAAGATCCTATTCTCTTGCACTATCTTTGCCCTCATGAGAAGTTGAAATTGCTTGTTGTTTTATATATTTTCCCTATTCTTTCCCTATAGTTTCAGCGTATTTAAATATAGGGAATGCATCATCCGTGGTATGTGGGAAGGGTCTTCCCGGGAGGAACTCATGACAAAACAGAAGCTATTCACAAGTTTGTCTTTTACATTAGGAGGGCTTTTGATTGCAGTATTGCTTTTTAACCAGTTTCAGATCATGTCGTTGAGCGGAAAAGCGGGCATGGTGTTGAGGACAGGGAGCTCACGAGTCAATCTTTTTGCCGGGGGCGATGGCCTTAAGGACGTTGACGTCGATTCACTTCAGAGCACTGCTCAAACCATAGCTGCTGTCTTTGATCTTGAAGGCAAGAGCGGAGATGAGGTCATGGCAGAGATGTTTCCTACAGGAACACCTGAGTATGGAGAACAGCTTGGGGTCAGTTTTGATGATCCTGTGAACTCGCTTGCAACGCTTGCAAAGATGTATCGGCCGCTGCAGGCTGAGGTGCAGCAGAATGATCCAGAGGCTTTTGCACGTTTCATCAACCTTGCAAGCAATCCTAAAGGGGTTTCATGCGAATTCTGCTGCGGTATTGGGCCCATTGGTGCGGATGCTTCAGGCAATTCAAGATGTGGATGCCAGCATAACCCTGCGACTTTGACACTTGCATTGTACCTTTCCGCGTATTCTGATTATTCGGATGCGGAAATATTGAGGGAAACCATGCGCTGGAAAACCCTTTTCTTTCCGAAGAACATGATAGAGATAGGCGCACAGATAGCGGGCGGAGATGCTTCAGTATTGAATAACCTGCCAGGAATGGTGGGAGGATGTTAAGATGAAACTCTTGGAGGAGACACAATGAAACAAACAACCGTATTTGCATTGATCTTAGGTTTTTTACTACTGATATCAGTAGTCCAGGCTTTTCAGTTGAATGCCTTAAAACACGATCTGGCTGAGGGTGAAATGACGATTGGCAGTACGAGTGCCCGCACTTCAACTGCCACGTCAGCTCCTGCTTCCTCAGGAAGTACGGGGTCTTTGCCCTCAAGTATCCAGAATCTCCCAACAATGGTGGGGGGCTGTTAAAAGCCCTTCACCACCTTTTTTTAAGGGGTGATTCGACATGAAAAGAGGTGTCTTACTTTTTTTTTTTATTTTATTGTTAGCTGCGTTCAGTCATGGACATAGTTTTATTCTGTATGATGTAGATGTTTCGTATGATCCTCCATTAGAAGCAGGCATTACGAAGGCTGCACAGGATTTTCTTGATTTATATGAGACTCCTAAGTCATTTGATTACTCTAATGAGTTGTTAATTGTTACATTTGATAGACAATTGGAATTATCGGTTGCAGTTCATCCCTTAGATTACTCTATTGTTGGGTTTCGGGATGATAGCTTGGTGAAAAGGGGTAAGAAAGCTGTTAAGACTGAATCTGAGATGAAAGAAATAGCTGAATCGTTTTTGAAAACCCTGCCTGCAGACTATCATTCTGAATTGAGGTACGGTGGCGTTACGAAATTGTATCAGGGAACGTATCAATTTACTTGGTTTAGACATATTGGAGAATTAGCATTCATACAGGAACGTTTTGAGATTGAGATTGATCCGGTTGCAGGCGATGTTGTGTACTGGATGGCTCACAATTTCTTCTATCCTGTTGAGGCAATTACTCTTAACCCTGCTTTCTCGGCATCGGTTGCTCAGGAGGTTGCTAACTTGTACATGAAGGCGGAAACTACTGAGGTTAAACCTGTTTTGACGGTTCTTAAGAATAAGCCGGTGTGGTTGGTTAAGATTAAGAAAATCTACCCTATCTATGTTGGACTCGATGCTACGAATGGTAAGATTATTTTTACGGGTGGTTTGAAGGGAGAATTGCCTCCTAACTATTCTTATGACTCGGCTGAAGTGATTGAGACTTCTTTTATTATGGATGTGTATGGGGGTGCGTATTGATGTTTAAGAAAATTAATAGCGTGTTGATGTTGATGTTGCTACTGCCTATGTTCTTGATGGGTTGTGCTAACGGGGATGTGGGTAAAGCTGAAAAAATTGTTGGTTACAACATGGACAGATTTGCTGATATGGATGCTTCTGGTACGATTATTGATGGAGTTAGAGTTATTGAGGTTAAGGCATATCAGTTTTATTTTGAAAATGAATTGATTATTGTAAATAAGGGTGAAAAGATTAAACTGATTATTACTGCTGAGGATGCTCCTCATGGGTTTGAGATTGAGGGATTTAATATTCCTGGATATGACATTAATACTCAGATTCGGCCTGGAATTCCCTTGGTGCTTGAATTTGTTGCTAACGAGAAGGGAGTATGGAATTTTATCTGTACTATTTTCTGTGGATTTGGGCATAGCGATATGGCTGGGGAGTTTGTGATACGATGAGAAAAATAGCAATTGGTTTGGTTGTTGTTGCATTTGTATTATCTGCTTGTGGACCTAATTATGATTCATTTGCAACTTGTTTAACGGAAAATGACGTTACGTTTTACGGTGCTTACTGGTGCCCACACTGTGCAGCACAGAAAGAGATGTTTAAGGGTTCAATTACTCTAGTAGATTATGTGGAATGTTCATTGCCGAATAGGGGTGGAGAGACCGAGATTTGTGCCCAGGAGCAGATTGAATCCTATCCTACCTGGGAATTTGCGGATGGGGGCAGGGTTACTGGAACGCAGTCTTTTGAGACTTTGGCTGCGAAGTCAGGGTGTGCATTACCCTGATGAGTTTTGATCTATGAAAAAAATACTAATGTTATGGCTTATTCTGGTGTTCACTTCTGGATGCACTATCGAACATGATGCGCCCCTGGATGAACATATGGAAGATGGTGAGCATATTGGTCCTATGGCTGAGATGGAGGATCATCATGGTGTGGAAGAGACACCCTTGTTTGCAGAATTTGAGGTTGATAAGCTTGTTGCTGCGGAGGTAGCTGAGTTGAGGTTTCACATTACGGACCATCAGGATGAACCTGTAATCAACCTTATGGTGCATCATGGCAGAAAGGTGCATGTCTTGATTATCGGCGAAGATGTTGCGACGTTTGCACATATCCACCCTGAAGATTTTGGCTCTGGTATTACACCTGAGATGGAAGCTGCTGGAGCATATAGTGTTAAATACACCTTCCCTCAAGCTGGAACATATCTTGTTGCATTGGAGGTAATGAATCCAGACAGCACTTTATCGAAACAGTTCATGGTTGAGGTGGGAGGTGATGATGCGCTTGATGCAGTCGTTCCTGATATGGGGCGCATCAAATATTTCACTGGTGTTGAAGAACAGGGTGAAGATCGATACGTAGATCCGTATATGCTTTCTTCTCTTCAAGGAGGGATTGGCAAGGGGTATCGTGTTACGTTTGATGCTCCTCAGGAGATCAAAGCTGGTGAAGAGTTCACTATCTCATATCGCTTTGAGCTTGGCGAGGAAGAGGTAACCGATTTAGAGCCTTTCTTGGATGCTGCGATGCATTTTGTTATCGTAAGGGATGATCTTGGAGCGCTCTTGCATTGGCATGGTAGGCCAAGAGGCATGAGTGATCAAGGTGGCGAGATGATCCATGATAAGGTGATGGAGACCTCATCAGATGGTCATGATGAAATGGTTGAGAAGGAAGATAGCGACATGATGCACCTGGGCGCTAACGTTCCTGGTGCGTTCGGTCCTGATCTGGAAGGGACGTTTACACTTGAGAAGCCTGGAAGGTATCAGGTGTTTGGCCAGGTGAATCATCAAGGCAAAATTATTCCGAGCTGGTTCATGATCGAGGTAGAGGATGCGGAATAGGTTCATCTTGCTTTTTTTTCTTTTTTTAGTAGTTTTTGCGGTGAGCGTGGCTGCCGAAATTCCTATAGGATTGCAGAAGATTATTGATTATAATAACGATATCACTATTGATTTTGCAGTGCGAGCATCTTTTTTCATTGCTTTTGTTGCTGGAATGATTGGGATGCTTAGTCCTTGCATTTTGCCGTTCATTCCTGCTTACTTTTCGTATACGTTTAAGGAAAAGAAAAATATTACGTTGATGACGTTAGTGTTTGGTGCTGGTTTTTCTTTGGTGTTCGTATCGATGGGCATAATCGCGGGATTTGCGGGTGAACGAGCTATGAACGTTGCTCAGCCTGGATGGATTGTTACCATCGCTGGTTTGTTCTTGATTTTTATGGGCGTGTTATCGTTATTAGGTAAGGGCTTTGGATCGTTCTTTCATAAAGCTCGGAAATTTTCTAATGATACGTGGGGCATTTTCTTACTAGGTGTGTTCTTTGCTCTTGGATGGTCGGCTTGCTTAGGTCCGATTCTTGCTTCAATCTTAGGAATAGGTGCGTTGATGGGCAATCCTATTCACTCTGGGTATTTGTTGTTTGCTTACTCGCTCGGTAACTTGGTTCCGTTGTTTATTTTGTCTTTGTTTTGGGATAAGTTTAACCTTGGCGGGAGTCGGTTTGTTAAGGGTAAGACGTTTCATTTTGGTTCCTGGTCTGTGCATTCTAGTAACTTGATCTCTGGATTGTTGTTTATTTTCTTGGGCGGTGTTATTGTATTATTTCAAGGAACTACCCTCTTTAACACCTGGGATATTTTCAATACAAAGGACTTTTACTTTGCTTTCCAGGCTGGATTACTTGATTGGCAGTTTAACAATATCTTAGGGATTGTTGCTTTTGTTGTGTTGTTTTTGGTTATTGGATATTTTGTTCGAAAGCAATGGAAAAAGCGGGAATGATAGAACTTCTTGCTCAAATCTATCTGGAAGGGGCCCCATAGAAATCCTCCCGGCAATGCCTCGGTTAGCGCAGGCTCAGCCTTGCTTCTTAATCTAAAAA
>JAQBWB010000038.1 GCA_027623355.1 Nanobdellota archaeon
AAATCTATGATTTTCAGTTGTTGCCGAACGAAGTGAGCGCAACTAGGAAAATGTTTCATTTTCCGTTGCTACTCCGACGCGAGCAGGAACGAGCGTCCCTGCATTCCGCGGGAACCCCTGAACGAAGTGAACGGGGAATAAGAAACGAAGTTTCTCTATGCTACTGCTCCGTAAGAAAAGTTCATCGGAGATACTGAACTCAGGCCGATGCTTCGGTCTGAGAAATTAAAAATCTAGAACGGTAAAAAAGACTGCAACGCAGGGTACACTGTATTCAAAAAGTAATCTGTCCCAAGTACCAAAAAAGAATACTTCAACAATCGTCCAAGAAAGACATAATACACATATTTCTTAAACGGATATTTTGTAGCGCCCAGCAACACTCCAAACGGCTCGATAGGACTTGGAATAATATTACCTACAAAAACAAACAACGTACCAAAGCGCTCATTAATCCATTCCAATGTAGAGAAGTTCTTCTTAAGTATCTTTTTTAAAAGTCCCATCCCAACTAGCCTTCCAAAAAAATAATTAAAACTCATCCCCATCAATCCACCTGCTAGAACGATCCCAACAAGAGCTATCGAGTTATACTCAAGAGACGCATAATACAAGAAAAGAAGCTCCATCGGAAAAGTAATGAAAAAGAGCGAACCAAACAAAGAGGCATACGCCAAACCCAACAACGTCCTACCTGCAATCTGGAAAGCAATATGCTCATAAACAGCATACAACTGAGGGTTCTTTTGTAACACACTCAACAATAATGCCTTATTGTAAAAAATAAAATACACCAATAACACAAAACCACCCATAAAAAAAATACCGTTCTTAATCTTCAAAGAAGACGGAGGTTTACTTTTAGCAGAACTAATGTACATATCCCTAGTAACTTTTTTCCGTTTAAACACAACTAATCTTAAGAAACAGACTATAAATAAGTTTTCATAGTATCAGCAATGCTGACGCCCATGGAGGCCGATGAGCTTGCTCATAATGCGGCCGTGCCTCAGCATTGCAAAAAGATCATAATTGATCAGCACGTTTGTAAGACAACTCCAAAGAATCAAGCAAAGAAACTATTCGAGATTTCTCAGAACCAAGACCCTTCCAGTCCAAGAGAAAGTAATCAAATACCGGAAAACTTTTAGCAATAGCCTCACGTAACATTGCCTCATCCAACAAAGACAGATGATGCTTAGGACAGATATGACCAACCGCAATATCTGTTTCAAGCTGAATCTTATTAAACCGAGGAGGATAATGTCCGCCTCCAAGTCCAACAACAACATCATGCGGTTTATCATCTACCTGAGTAATCCGAGAAAGCAAAGAAAAAATAACCTTAGCCATCACATTACCAGATTCCATATTCTTCCAGTCTTCCTCCTTACTGCCTATCTCAATAAACAAGCAAGGCTTCAGAAGTAAAGGTCCATGATGCGTAGCCTCAAGGGTAATCTCATGTTCCATCTCGCCACATTGTTTGTGCAACTCCAAAAAAGCCTCCTTCAAAATAACAGCTGGGCCCATACACAACTTACCCCTCTGACCACCATATTCTGCCTCTCCCCAATTCCCGGCAATGTGACAACTAAGTGATGGCTTCCCAGAAGCAGCCGCATGCCGAGTAGCGAATAAATAAAAGTCCGCCTCCACCTCATCAACAATATTCTCAGCATGCACCGTATCCAAATCAAGAACATGTAAAGAAGCATCACATTTCGCCAGATCATAATATTCCAAATGCTTAGCGATGTTCATCCCAGCAATATCCTTCTTAGAAACAATAATGGCCGTTTTCATAACACTAGCAAATCACAACACAATAAAAAACCTCCTAAATAAAAAATTCCAAGGGAGCATAGCTCCGGGGTATTTTTTAAGCCTCAAAGTGGGCGATGTGCATGCCGATGCAGAGCATCGGGGTATGGAACCCACTTCGAGCAATCAACACCTTTAAATATAAGTATATTTAGAAGTATAAGAATAAGCAATAAAATAAGTACAATGAAAACAGTTGAATTTAGAAGAAAATTATACAAGAGAGGATCCAGTTTCGAAACAACCATTCCTATGCCTCTTCTTTTCGCCATCGATAAAGACCAAAAACATAATGTAGTCTTTAGCTTCGACCAAGAAACAAACAAGTGGTACATCAAACTAGAAAAATTTGAGAAAGAACGCATTGAGGACATAGAGTAATGCAAACCCTCAAACAAATCTTCAAAGAACTCTCAACCTCAGAGAAAGGACTCACCCAAGAAGAAGCAAAAAGAAGACTAACTAAATATGGCACTAATACGCTAAAGCAAGCAGAGCAAACATCCCCGTTCGTAATCTTCCTTGAGCAATTTCATTCTCCCGTCCTCTATACACCGCTAACAAGCTTCTTTCACACCGTACCACTCTCAATACAAGACTGGATCTTTGCACTAGGAGTAGCATCCATGGTCTTTGTAGCTGTAGAAGCCCAGAAACTCTTCAACTCCAAACACCACTAACACTTTTAAACGAAATCTCATTCCAAACAACAATGAAACCCCAATACATTCAATACAAACCGGCATTCAAAGCGAGGTATGAAAAATTAACCAATTGGGATGTCTTCAGCAAAATCTCAAAAACATTTCTAAGAAGATCGGTGAGAATAAACACCCTAAAGAGATCAATCAAAGAAGTCAAGTCAAGATTAGAAAAGCAAGGCTGGGTGTTAACACCCGTACCCTGGTGCAAAGAAGGATTCTGGGTCGCACATAAAACAGGAAGACTAGACATCGGAAATACCGTTGAACACCAGCTAGGCTACTACTACATCCAAGAGTCAGCCTCAATGATCCCTCCACTAGCGCTAGATCCACAGCCAGGAGAAGTCATTCTAGATATGTGTGCTGCACCCGGTTCAAAAACAACCCAGATAGCGCAGTACATGCAAGGTAAGGGCATGCTACTAGCAAACGACTACCAAGGAATACGTCTACAACCCCTAGGAATCAATCTCCAGCGTATGGGCGTAACCAATGCAGTCATGACGCTAGGCGAAGGCCGTCATTACGCAAAATCCAAAATAGAATTTGACAGAATCCTAGTAGATGCACCCTGTTCCGGAACAGGAACCATAAGAAAATCCCTAAAAACCATAGGAATGTGGAATTCAAACGCTATCAAGAGATTAAATGGCCAGCAAAGACAATTATTAGAAACAGCATTCAACAAAGTAAAAGAAGGAGGAATAGTAGTCTATTCTACGTGCAGCCTGGAACCAGAAGAAGACGAGCAAGTAGTAACCTGGCTCCTAGAGAAATACCCAAACGCACAATTACAAGAAATCAAACTACAAGGTCTAATAACAAGTCCTCCCGTAAAAGAGTTCGAAGGAACCACCTATCACAAAGATATCGAAAAGTGCATAAGAATCTGGCCACAAGATAATGACAGTGAGGGATTCTTCGTAGCCAAAATAAAGAAAACATAATGCTAATACGACTATCCCTTACGGTATGTGTATACATCCTAAGGTAGAAATTCTTTCACCTTCAAAAGCAGGTGCGTTGCGAGGGGTCGACCCCCTCCGGGGACGCAGCACCTTCAAGGAATAATCTTAGGAATTTCGAAGATGGTTGCTTTAGCAGCCTACGAACGCTAGTGACTATGCTATGCACATACCCCTTACGCACACATTTATATACAAAATACCTTCTCTTAAGCAACATGGCCAAAACTCATTACATAACAACTGCAATCGCCTATCCAAATGGCAAGCCCCACCTAGGCCATGCCCTAGAAATCGTTCAGGCAGATGCAGTAGCGAGATTCCACAAACTTCTCGACAAGGACGTCTTCTTCCAAACCGGTACCGATGAACACGGAATAAAAAACTGGCAAACAGCAAAGAAAGAAAAGAAAGACATCAAAACATTCCTAGATGAAAATGTAGCTATCTTCAAGAAGCTCTACAAAGACCTAAACATCGAGTACGATCAATTCATCAGAACCACCGATAAAAAAATACACCATCCTGGAGCAATCAAACTGTGGAAAGCTCTTGTAGCTGCAGGGGACATCTTCAAGCAAGAATACAATGGATTATACTGTGCAGGCTGTGAATCAAGCAAAACCGAACACGAGTTAGAGAATGGGCAATGCCCAAACCATCCAACCAGAAAAATAGAATCGTTCAAAGAAGAAAATTATTTTTTCAGACTTTCAAAATACGCAGATACCATAACAAAAAAGATAGAAAAAGATGAATTCAAAGTAATCCCTAAAATAAGAAAGAACGAAATTCTCTCATTCTTAAAAGAAGCAAAAGATATCAGTTTCTCACGTCCAAAAACCTCCCTACCCTGGGGAATCGAAGTTCCAGATGATCCTGACCAAGTCATGTATGTCTGGTGCGATGCTTTATCAAATTATATTACGGGGGCAGGTTATGGGAGAGATGAAAAAAAATTCAAAAAACTTTGGCCGGCAAACACTCAAATCATCGGTAAAGATATCCTAAGATTCCATGCCGCTTTCTGGCCTGCTATGTTGATGTCAGCAAAGGTAGAGTTACCAAAAGAACTGCTCGTCCATGGATTTATCCTCTCAAAAGGAACTAAGATGGGAAAGTCAACCGGAAACGTCATCGAACCCTTTGAGCAGATGCAAAAGTATGGGCTAGATCCTTTTAGATGGTATCTCCTAGAGGCAATGTCTCTTGGTGATGATGGCGACTACACTCAAGACCTAATAACAGAAAAAGTAAACTCCGAATTAGTAGGCAATCTCTCAAATTTCTGTTATCGATCATTATCATTTACTAACAAAAACTTCGATTCAAAAAGTACAAAACCAGACACTTCATTCCTAAAGAAACTCGCAAAGAAATATGAAGCAATCAAAAATGCATACGAACAATACGACTTCAAACTAGCACTCAATCTAATCCTAGCGGTCTCTGCAGAGGGCAACAAATACTTCCAAGATAATGAACCGTGGAAACTCATCAAGACAGACAAAGAAAAAGCCCACACCATAATCAGCACCTCTCTAAACATTGCAAAGAATCTAAGCATCCTTCTACAACCCGCAATGCCTGAGTTTTCAAAAAACCTACAAACACAGCTAAAAGTAAAAGATCTACTGTGGAAAGACCTTGATATCGATCTTATGCCCGGTAAAATAGCGAAAGCAGAAATCATCTTCAAGAAAGTAGAACACATAGAAATAGAAGAAGAAGAACTCTTCCCCCTAGACCTCAAACTAGCAAAAATTCTAAAGGTAGATAACCATCCCGATGCAGATAAGCTTCTAGTATTACAACTAGATCTCGGAGAAAAAAGACAAATAGTAGCAGGATTAAAAGGTCACTATTCAGCAGAAGAGTTAGTAGGAAAAACAATCGTAGTAGTAGCAAACCTCGAGAAAGCAAAACTAAGAGGGGTAGAATCGCAAGCAATGCTCCTAGCAGCATCAGATGAAAAAACAGTTGAAGTCCTAGAAGCAGTAGGCAAGCCCGGAGATAGAGTAACATTCGGCAACATAAAAAACAACACCAAACAAATCACCTTTAAAGACTTCCTTAATCTAAAGATACAGGTTAAAAACAAAGAAATCTTCTATAATAACAAGAACATGCAAGTAAATAACACCCCAATCAACGCCACACTAGAAGGCGCTAGAATCAGATAACTTCAACTCAACTTAAAACCTTACCAAGCTATTTATATACGCGTACTATTCTAGATCTACCATGAAAAACCAACTATATGCAATCATCGCATTCACCCTACTTGTACTTACAGCATGTTCTCCTATTGAGTTCAGTCAAGGATCCTACGATTCAAAAGTATTCGATCCAGAAATCAAACTTACTCCTATAACCCTAAATTCTGAAGCAGAATTTAACCAATTCATTGAAACCTATGCAACCCCAAGATATGATAGCTATGACGGCGGAATCATACAATCAATTGGAACACCAGACAGTGCAATTGCAGAATCAACACTATCAGTAAAATCAGTCGCACCTGCCAAACCCACCGACTTCTCACAAACAAACAACCAAGTCCTATCAGTAGATGAAGCAGACATCATCAAAACCGATGGAAACTATATCTACACCGCATCCGGAACCACCCTATTCATAGTTCGCGCTTATCCGGGAGCAGATGCAGAAATTACCTCTAGAATTGATTTCAAAGACAACCTAGAAGGACTATTTATCAACGCTAACCACCTAGCAGTCTTCGGAAACTTCAACAATGTACAAACGCTAAGAAAAGTAGGAATCATGCCTAATCAAGCAATGACCTTCCTAAACATCTACAATATTGAAGATAAAGCAAACCCTGAACTCATTAAAGAGTTTAGATTCGATGGAAGATTCTTTAGAGCAAGAATGATCGAAGACTATCTCTACTTCATCACCACAACCTATCTCTCATCTAGAACCCCTCCTCCCATCGTAATGGAGGGAACTCAAATAACAAGAATCGCTCCCACAGACATCTCAATCATGCCCATCCCCTATGATAATCCTCAATTAAACAACATCCACGCAATTAAACTATCTAATCCCGACGAAATCACCTCAAAGGCAATAGCCGTTGAAGGATCACAGAACATGTATATGTCAGAATCTAATATCTACCTCACTCACACCGAATACATCGATGAATGGAAGCTAAGAAACAAAATCGTCATCGAATTAATAGAACCAAAACTACCTCTTGAATCAAAACAACTCATTCAAAAGATAAAGAATGCAGATAATGACCTCCTAGCACAATACGAAAAGGAACAAAAAATCTTCGAAATCATAAGTAACTATCTCAACTACCATGAAGCACGTGAAGAATTAGAGGACGAAATCGAATCAAAATTAAAAAGAAAGCTAGAAAGCTATAAACACCTAGAATTCACAATCATCCAGAAAATTGGAGTTGATGGCGGCAATATCAACATAGAAACAACCGGAAAAGTTCCCGGCTCATTAAATAACCAATTTTCGCTAGATGAAAATAACGGCATCTTAAGAATTGCAACAACCCTAAACCAAAGAGGGTCTCGTTTCCAAAACCAAAGATCCGAATCCACAAATAACGTCTACACCCTTGATAAAAATCTTAACAGGATTGGAGAACTAACCGATCTAGCCGAGGGAGAAAGAATCTTCTCAACCAGATTCATCGGAGATAGAGTATACATGGTAACCTTCAGACAAACCGACCCTTTTTTCGTGATCGATCTAAGTACCCCTCAAAACATCAAAGAACTAGGACAGCTAAAGATCCCTGGATTTTCAAGATATCTCCACCCCTATGATAAAGACACAATTATAGGGATAGGTCGAGATGCAACCGACACAGGAAGAACCAAAGGCATCAAAATCTCCCTCTTCAACGTTAAAGACGTAGCAAATCCGAAAGAAGTAGCACAATATGTCTCCGAAGAACGCTATTCCCAAACATCTGCAGAATGGGAACACAAAGCATTCCTTTTCAGCAAAGAAAAGAACCTCCTAGTAATTCCAGCCTACAACTACGAGTGGGAAAACAAAGAAAACAACTACAATGGAGCAATGGTCTTCAATATCGAAGCAGACAATATTGAATTAAGAGGATTAATCGACCACTCTCAAGACAGTGAAGAGTATTACACCCCAAGAGTTGAGCGCTCACTCTACATCGAAGAGCTCCTCTACACAAAATCCGCAGGATTACTAAAAATCAACAAGCTTGAAGACCTCAACAAAGTAAAAAACATCAAACTAACCACAGAAAAAGAAGGGCCTATCAAAATATACTAGTTTTGTCACCAGTAAGTAGTCTATATACCCTAGTTTTATAAATGGAGTTAGCTTATCGACTAGTATGACCCAAGAACTAAAACAACTAGAGCTATTCGATCAAGTTGAAACGCCCATTAGCGAAGAAGAAGCCATGCAAGAAAGAACTATAGATGGCGAGCTGAGAAGAGGTATTCAAGAAAAATCAATAGAAAGAGAAAACTGGGGTATAAGGGACGTTGACTTAAATAAACTTGACTATAGAGGTTTAGAATCAATTTTCTATGGAATGAAAAACCTCGAGATTAGCCCACTAATGTTAGACTTCCTAAATCCTGATGAAATCCTAGCAAAATATTTAGCGGCAGGCACGGTTAAAAGATACAATCAACACACGCATGTTGCAGAAAGCAATTTTCTAGAACTAATAAGGGAACTTGACAGAATAGGATATAGATCATCACTAAGAGGGGTACGTGCCCATGCACTAAAAGTGCATCCCAATGAACCAGGAAAGCAGCTAGAGAGGATGAACTTACTACCGGAAGAGACAAAATCAACATTCCTAGAGAGCTTCTTAGCGCCATATAAACCATCCATAAAGGAAGATCCAGGCAACCCAGATGCATATTATGATCCAAACGTGGATGGTGAGAGCAAGAGAGTCTACGTACAAGCAATTTTAAGTCGCTTCCATACCATTTCCGAGAAACATCGCCATTAAACCACAACCTATTTAAAATCACTATGATCATCAACTTCTATGAAAATACTTTGCCTGCATTCAGACTACATTGAGTTTGAAGCAAAAAAGAAAGCCCTCAAATCTGCACCGGACGTAGACCAAGCTAAAAAGAAAATTGAAGAATGTCTCGTAGTTCTAACCTCAGTAGAAAAAAGAGATGAAAACGATCCCGATGCAATTGTAGAGCGCTATGTAAAAGAAGTCACCGCAGTAGCAAATGAAGTAAAAGCAGATTCTATTGTAGTCTATCCCTATGTCCATCTAACATCCGAGCCATCCTCACCTCAAATAGCAATGGATATTCTAAAAAAAGTAGAGAAAGAACTCAAAAAAGAGTTCAAAGTGGACTCTTCACCCTTCGGCTACTACAAAGCATTCACCATAGCCTGTAAAGGCCATCCCATGTCAGAACTCTCCAGAGAATTCGGTCCAGAAAGCAAAGATGACTGCTGTGGAGAATCTGAAGCACTAAAGAAAGAAGAGAAAATCAAAAGCTATTGGCACATCATGGATGTTGATGGAAAACTCCACGAAATCGACAAGTTCAACTTCCAAGGTCATGATAACCTAAAGAAATTCGCAGTCTATGAAAAAAATAAAGTAAGACAGGTAGACAAAGAACCAGCCCACGTTGCATTAATGAAAAAACTTGAAATTGCAGACTATGAACCCGGTTCCGATGCAGGAAACATGCGTTATTATCCAAAAGGCAGATTAATAAAATCACTTCTAGAAACCTACATCACCGACAGAGTAATCGATTACGGTGGCGTCGAAGTAGAAACCCCTATCATGTACGATATGAATCATCCTACACTCTCTAAATACCTACAACGCTTTCCCGCAAGACAATATCAAATCGATTCCGATAAACGAAGTTTCTTCTTACGTTTTGCAGCATGCTTTGGTCAATTCCTCATTGCACACGACGCAACCATCAGCTACAAAGATCTACCATTAAAGCTCTACGAACTAACAAGATATTCATTTAGACGCGAGCAATCAGGAGAGCTAACCGGTCTGAGAAGATTAAGAGCATTTACCATGCCAGATTGCCACGCACTTTGCACCGATCTAGATCAAGCAATAAAAGAATTCAAAATCCGCTACAAATTCTGTCATTCTATACTCAAAGGAGTAGGCTTGAAGAAAGACGATGTCGAATTAGCAGTACGAGTAACAAAAGAATTCTACGAAAGCAACAAAGAAATCGTAGAAGGACTAGTAAAAGAAATTGGAAAACCAGCCCTAATCGAAATGTGGGATCAAAGAATCTTCTATTTCATCCTAAAATACGAATTAAACTTTGTAGATGGAATGAATAAAGCATCCGCACTAAGCACGGACCAAATCGATGTAGAAAACGGAGAGCGATACGACATCAACTACACCGATAAAGAGGGAAAGAAAAATCACCCCCACATCCTACACTGTTCACCTTCAGGAGCAATCGAGAGAAACATCTATGCTTTATTAGAAAAAGCAGCAATGCAGCAAAACCAAGGCAAAACGCCTATGCTCCCAATGTGGCTAACACCTACACAAATAAGAGTAATTCCAGTAACCGATGAATTCAACAAATTCGCACAAGGCCTAACAGAAGAATTAGCAGCAGAAAACATAAGGACAGACTTTGACGATAGAGAATTACATGTAGGAAAGAAAATCCGAGCTGCAGAAAAAGAATGGTGTTCCACCGTCTTAGTAATCGGAGAAAAAGAACAGAAAAGCAAGAAATTAAATGTCAGAATTCGCGGAAAAAAAGACTTAGTAGTAATGTCCGTAAAAGAATTAATAGAACACATCAAAAAAGAAACAGCTGACATGCCCTACAAACGATTATCCTTACCGAGAGAACTTTCTAAAAGAACTATTTTTGTGGGTTAAGCCCGATCAATACGTAACTGCTAACGGCCTCAAGTCAAAACCCATCCATATTCGTCAGCGAGCTCATTGCGGGGACCGCACCATCCGGGTCGCAGAGCTAGCAGCTCGTCGACGATGATTTTGAAGCCGTTAGCGGATACATCAATACGTAATTATTCACTGACCTAAAACTTCACCTGCCTCCAGTCAAGCCTCAGCAGTTCGGACAGTGCACCGACAAGAGGGTTGGCTCCTACGGAAAACCGCTTTAGCGGTACCAGCAATGTTTCATTGCTCAGTATGTCGGTTTTTAGATTAAGAAGCAAGGCT
>JAQBWB010000039.1 GCA_027623355.1 Nanobdellota archaeon
ATCAAGAGTAGCTGTTGATGGTGCATCTTTTTTCCTGAACGTGATGCTGCCGCGCTTCTTGTTGAGGTCCTGGTCTGAGACCCTAAAGTTGGTATTGAAGCGGAGGGTGTTTATGCCGTCTGTCTCCTCTATCGTCTTGGGAGCGATATCTGTTTTTAGGATATTGCCGTTCTCGTCGAGGACGCGGATGTTGAGGCACTGATTCTTGCCGCCTGAATTTTCATAGACCACTTCGCCTGCGATCTGCTCGTTGTTTCCTGCATAATAGGTTGCTGCAGGTATGACTGAAGGTATCTCATACACGGTGCTTGCTGCAGCCTGATTGGTCAGCGTTATCTTCTTGAAATGGGCATCTCCTCTTTCAGAAAAGAAGTTTGCACCATCGTTACAGCTGAAGGTTCCGTCAATGTTCGCGGTACAGCCTATAATGTCCCTTGCAGAATAATCTACGATGGGGAAATAGAATACTCCGCTTTCGTGTCCTTCTGGGAAGCAGTTTTCTACATTTCCGTTATTTCTTTTGTATTCTCTGTCTACGTCTAGGACGAACTTGAGGTGGTCGTATCTATAGGGAGATGTTTTGATGCGGTCATTAATGATTGAGGAATCTACCTCGACTAATTCGTTCTGTCCTATCTTGGTGCGGTGTTGGAAGAATAATTCATCTCGAGGACGGCTAAATGCGTTGCCTTGTGCGTTTTTAGAGTTATCTAGATTCACATTCATACAGTCACAGTTGCTTCCGTCTTGTCTGCCTTGCTTACCGCAATTGATTCCGCCAGGTGTTCCGGGTAGGTTTGAAAATTCATCTCGATCTTCTGGGGTTACACAGGTAAGATAGACTTCATACCCTTCTAGGTCGCATCCTGGATTTATTAGCCAGGAGCTTCTATACTCATAGGTTGCTTGTGCTGTTTTTGGGTTAAAGGTGATAAATTCTTGGCCTGGGAGGACTGCTTGCACTAGGGTTGCGAAGGGAGCATCATAGGCAATATCGATGAGGTCATCGAGATCTATTTCCCAATCGTAACCGAATGCCGCTAGGCATACTTTTCTGAAGACTGCCTCTTGGCCTACTCCTAGAAGATTGTTTAATTTTGCGTTTCCGTATTCATTTGCAAGTTCGGTTTGGGTATCGCCAACTGAATCAAAGACTCCTTTAATTCCAACCCCTACTGCTTCTGCTATACGGCTATCTGATTTGCTGAAATCGATTCCGGAACCAAAGGGTAGACAACCATTAGTTACCCACTGGATGACTTTCCAAAGGAATGAACAGATGAACTGTGAGAAGAGTTCTTTACAGACTCCTCCATCTGCGGTTCCTGTAGTTCTTATTTGGAGCATACAGGTTTGTAGTGAGACTAGGATGTTTTTTAGAAGTGTTAATCGGTTTACTATTTGTGATACGGCTAGGCACTGGAAGGCTGCTACGTGTTGCTTTATAGGGTTGATTGTTAGTAGCTTTTCGTTTTTGCCTGAGATGCCATCGTAGAGGATGTGATTTTGGCCGAAGCATGCTGAAACGTCCCGCCCTTTAATGTATCTGTTGGGGTTGAAAGAGGTTGCTCCTGATGGTGCTCGCCATCCTACTTTGAAATATCGGTAGGACCAGTCCATGTCGCCATAAGTTGTTGCTTTTCCTTCGCCATCTTTGCTTTCTACATCGGCTGGAACGTAGTAGTTTGGACGATCTGCTTTTGCTTTTGAGACACAACAGCATTCTGCTCTTACTGCTGGATCTCCTGAAATGGTGTCTTCAGACCAACAATCGGCGGCATAGCCTTCTAGGGTTGCTTCTTCTACAACAAGATATTTTCCATCTGCTGTTACTCTTACGACTGGTTCATTTTTTTTAGCTCCTTTAGATTCTTTTTGAAGCTGCAGGCAATCATTTGCCAGCATACAGGCCCCATTTATTTTCTCTGTTGCCATTACTCCGGCTGGTTTCTCTATTTTGGGTAGGGCTCCTCGTTTATAGAGGGTTATGGGGGCATTTGTTTGAGTTCCAGAGCAGATTTCTTCGCATTTTTGAGGTCTTCTGTAGAGATAGTTTTTCTCGTTTTGTTTTATTATGATGTCTTCTTTTACGGAGGAGACGGTACTTACCGCACTGATGCGGTAGATGCCACGGGATGCATCGATAGGTTGCTCAATCTTGTAGATGGTGGCATCTGAAGCTAGTGATCCTGATGAGGGCTGTCGAATCTCAACACACTGGTCATCCCGAGTAAAAGTTCCGGCAAGCAATGGATATTTGCTCTCTAATTCTCTGCAAGACTGTACACGAATAGGCATCCCTTTTACAGACTGATCGTTGGCACAGCCGCTTCCCGTTTCTATTTTTTGGCTCAGTTCGCCATCGGTCTTTTTCTCAGTCCATTTTGAGGGGGAGGCGTGGCCGAAGACTCTGTCACATGCGAATCTGTAGGTTTTGTAGAGTAATTCTTCTGAATTCCAGGCTGATGCACAACTTGGATAGCACTCGCCAAGACAGGCATCGCTTAGAGAATCTTGGGAGTCTTGTTTTAGGATGGTGTCGCCTATACTTTTGTAGTAGTTAGGAGATTGTCTTCCTGGTAGTAAATTTCCGGGATTGGCTATAGCATAATCACTCTCAATCGTGTCTCTTGCTATTTTTTCATTGTCTACACATTCTTTACATTTGTCTTCTCCCCCACCGGCAGAGGTTAGTGCTCCTGAGGCGTATTTGAAGAATCTGTCATAATGACAGGTGATTCTTCTATATATTTGGAAGACGAACTTTAAGAAGAAGGATGCTACACAGCCGATTGCAAGCCATTCTAGGATTTCCCTTAACTTTTCTATCCAGGTATTGAGATGGTAGATTGTTGTGTTTAAAGTGTCTACAAAGTCGTAAAGAAGCCAATCAGGTAGGACATCACGAGGATCGATAAAGGCTGCATCTACTACATAGGAGACTTCTTCACAGAAAGTCTGGGTTTGTTGGTTTGTTGCGAATTGAGGTACTTGGTTTGTTTGCTGACCCGGTGCTGAACCAGCTGCAGGTATTGGATCGAGGGACTGTTCCTCGTATTGTAGCGTTAACTTTAGTGGGAATGCCATCTCTTCTTTGAAAGCGTCGATAAAGCTTTCAATGTCTTCTGATCCTCCAAACTCTAATTGATCTACTGCATCTAGGCTGCAGGTGACGTATGCTGTGGTACGGTCCGGATTTAATTCTGCGTTACACTTGTTGAGAATTTTACAGGAGATGTTGTAGCGGTCTTCGTTGTCTAGGAAATCACCACAGGCTTTGTCAATACTTACACTTGTTAGAAATGCTCTCTTTGATCTTCCTACATAGCTGAAATTAAAGTAGAAATATAGATTTTCATCTCCTGATCTTAGTCGTTCTACACTTAGGAAGGTGGGTGATTGGTATTGGGGAAGAGGTTTTGCTATAAATGAGAAGTTTCCTGAAAAGCAGGTTTTAATGGGGAGTGTTAGTTTTTCTGCCGACCTTCTTCCAGCAAGATCTTGTGCTACAAAAAGGAGATTCGAGTTTACTGCGTCTTTTGTTCCTGCACTATTAATTTCTCTAGATTGGGGAGTGGAGGTTGATTGTTGCTTTATCCTGAATGCTCCTTGGAATATGTTGGTTACGTCTACATCTTCAAATTCGAATATACCGTCTGCATCGGCAATGGTTTCTTTATCGGCATGAGTTTTGCATTTATCTATTCCTAGCACTGCGAAATCGCATTTTGCTCGAAGATCGGAGTCGCCTAGCGTTTCTAGTCTTGATGATAGGCCAGTAATTTCAAAGCTTCGATTGAAAAAGGAATTGAAGGGAGTTCTTTGTACATAGAGGAATACTCTTGCTCCGGGTTCGGTTTTTCCTCGGATGGTTACGGCATCTGCGAAGTTTTCAAAGATTTCTTGTCCGTTCTTTGGAGAGATGATTTCTATGGTTGGAGGGGTTGTATCTAGTAGTATTTCGAATTGTTCACTGATTGAATTTGCGCCTGAGTCGGTTGCGGTTACTCTTAGCGTGTAGAATTGCTCTTCCTCTCCAAGTTGTACTGGGATATTGAAGTTTCCATTTACTTGGGTTGAACTTGAAATTACTCCTACTCCTTGCAGGAAATTAATTGATTCTGCTTCAGGGAAGTCTGTTTTTCCGGCTGGAAGGGTTGTTACGGAAAGTGATGCGGAGGTGGAACCTACATTGCCTTTGTCGTCTACAGCGAAGATTGAGTAGGTGTAGTTGCGAGCTGAATTTACTCCGATGTCTTTGAAGGTAGTTACCTTGTCATCATCAAAGAAGATGAATGGTTGGCCGTCTCTTGAAAGTACGTATCGGTTGAAGTCAACGTCTAGTGATTGCTTCCAGCTTAGTTCTATCACATTTGCTTCTATTTTAGTGATGTTGAAGTTTGTAACCGGTCCAGGAGGCACTTCATCTTCTTCGGTTTCTTCAACGGTAATTTCTAATGTTACTGGTTCGCTCACAAAGCCTATTACATGATACTCTTGTTCTGGAGCGAACAGAGGGATGTCGGTTAGATTGAGTTCTGGAGGAATAGTATCTACACTAATAGGGAATATTTTTTCGGTTTGCTTGTTGTCTTTTCGTGCTATAATCTTTATGAAGTGATTTCCATCGGGTAGGTTGACGTTGGAAAACGTAAATTCTCCTTGCTGTCCTGATACTCTTTCTTCTTTTAGGAAATTGTCTACTAAGAGCTGAAGTTCTGCTAATGGGGAGGTGGTGCCAGAAATACTCATTGTGTTACCTTGATTGAAGGTGGTTGGAACGGTTGCATTGAGAATGAAGGCTGGTGCCGGTAGGGTTGTGAAGGTAAATGAGGCTGCGCCGTTGTTGTCTTCTACGGTTTGGGTAAGGTTATTACTCGCTACTTTGAAGAGGTATTGAGTTGCCGGTAGTAGATTATTGAGAGTAATTGCTTTGTTGTTATTGAAATTCAAAGCTTGTGTTTGAACTTGGTCTAGGGTGGTGGTTCCGAAAGTTACGGTAGCGTCTGCGGACTGATCGACAATCCAGGTGATGGTTGCTCCTGAATTGGTAATTTGGGCTGCTTGTACCGAATTTATTGTTAATGCATCTACAAAGGCAAAGGGCATCAAGATTATTAGCTCGATTAGAATGATTGCTAGGGTTGCTGTTGTCTTATTCATCTTGTTAATTCAATATCTGGGAGTTTTTTTGATTGTTCTGGAAGTTCTGCGTAAAAGAGATAGGCGGAGTCGTCGTCCTCGAACTCTTGCTCGATGACGTAAAAGGTTACTTTGTCTGCAAGTTTGAGTAGAGTTGGGTCAGGGGTCCAGTTTCCTAGATAGCCCCCTTTAATGTTTTCTTCATCTGCTAGGTAGACTTCTAGACGGTATTCGAATCTTGACTTTGCTAGGAGTTTTAATTGCGAGTTGTCGTTTTTCTTGTGGATTGCGAAGCTTTCGAACTGTTTTTGAGGATGTCTTATGGTGATGGTTGCTTGTTCGTCATCAGCTAGGGCTAGAGGACCTTGGAGCTGTCCGTTTTTGAGTTTGAATTTCTTTACGACAACTTCTAATTCTTTGATAGGTTGCATGGGCACTTCATAGGTTTGTTCGATTTCTGTTTGCATGAAGATCTGTCCTGGTTCGTAGCCCTCTTTATTTGCTCTTAAGATTGCATTGGTACATTGAGGTAGTTTGGTTCTTAGTAGGGGCGTGTTTCCTATTGCAAGGTCTAGTCTTGATCTTCCTATCTCGCAGGAATAACGTCCGCAGGTGAAGGTGAAGTTGACGTTGTTGAGCTCGGTGTTGGTTTCTTTATCTATAGCTTCTAAGGTTAGTGTGTTTGCACCTATGATGTCCTGGCAGTAGTCTTCGCTTGTTACCGTATTTCTTTGAAAGTATGTTGTGAAATCTTTGCTCGAGGTGTCAGGTACGTTTTTGTTGATTTTTCCCATGTAGACGAAACTGAATCTGAAAGGGTCGTTGTTATCGGTTCTTTTATCTGAGATGGTTACTTTTATGGGGAAGACCATGCTGTAGGTAAAGTGCCATACTTTGAGGCAGAACGCTGAGAGGATTTGTTGACCTTTCTGTGCATTTGCTTCTAGGATTGGTCCTCGATTGGGTGAGACTTCGAGAAGCATATCCCATGCTGGATCGTACTGGAAGTTTACACTCGTTGTAGGATATTTCTTGTCGGTGACGTCCCAGACATAGTGGTAGCCGTAATAGGAGTCTTTGTAGGTGTTTTCAATCTCTTCTTCTAGGAATTTAAGTGATTCTCTTTCTTCTGCGGAGAATGCGAAAGAATCGATTTCTTCTTTGGTGTATTTGCCTCTCCAATCTGGCAGGGGTGCAGGGATATAGGGGATGGGAGCGTTTTCATTGTATTTGGTGTTGCCTATTTTGATGTGGTTTAGGTTGATCATCATCAAGGTCTTTAATTTTTCTTCTACTTTGGGTAGTTGCCAGATCTTTTTTCTACAGTCTACGTCAAAACCAGTTGTTGGAAGGTCTGGGTCTAGGTTGATTAGGTCTATGATACGTTCTTCTACAAAGAAGTCTTTTTTTGCTCGGTCCATGATTTCTGCTGCTAATTCGTAGACTTCGTGGAATCTGATGGGTAGAATTACGATGTAGTTTTGCAATTCTGCTAGCGTTTTGTTGAATTTGTCTTGGACTTCTATGGGATAGGTGGTTATGATTTGGATGTCTTCCTTTTTTCTGCCTTCTTTTCCTAGGGTTACTTGTACTCCTAGCTTACCTTCATTTATTATTTGGAATTTGTTGTTGAAAACGGAGAAGTTGTTTAGGCAGTTTGGAAGGCCTTCTTCGATATACTCTTCTATGTCTCGCTCGATTCTTGCTAAGGGAGGGATTGCTGTTATTCCGTCGAACCACCAGTAGGGGTTTCTAATTTTTAGATTAGGTGAGTTTTGTAGGACTCTATAGGGCGCTGCATCGACCCAACTGGGGAAGGTAAGATAGCCGCCGTTAATGCCTGCTAATGTTACTGCCTCCTCTCCAAGTATTCTTGTACAGGATTCTACAAACTGTTGAACAGGGATTAATTCTGGGGAGACAATTTCTTTTTCTAGTTCGGATTCTGAGGTGTAGAAGTCGAGTGTGATGAAGGTAAGTACTATCAGTAGTCCGATTACTATGAAGATAGTTATTTGACCCCTCTTTTTCATAAACTTTACCCCGTTAGGGTTGTTTATTGGTTTTTTCCTTTATAAACTTTTACCCTGATTTCACGGATTTTACTGTATTTGCAAGGTAGAGTTGTACGAATGCTATGAACATGAATAATAGGACTGAACTGATTATTTGTGCAGGAATTTTTCCTAGGTTGATGGTGAGTGGTGAGAGTTTGTTTAGGAGGGTGTTTATTAGGATGATTACTAGGTAGGGTAGAATGAAATGTTTTATTTTTATTGATTTTTTAAGAGCTATTAGTAAGGAGGACCATTTGTTGGTACTTGCTAATTCGTACCAGATGATGTGGATGATGTGGAGGAAGAGGAGTAGTATGAGTGATGCGCCTAGTACTAGGGATTCTGGGTTACCTGCGAAAATAAGTGAGAACATTATTATTGCTAATACTGAGAGGTAGATTGGTGTGAATAGAGCTATTTTTAGGGATTTCTTTTTTGTAATGGTTTGGTAGACTATTGTTTTTTCTATTGCTATGAGGACGAATTGTATGATTAGAAAGGTGGGAACGATAATGAACATTGCGTCGATGAATTGTCCGGAGGTTCCTGAAATTTGGAGCAGTTCGTCTTTGGTCTTTTCTCCTATGTTTTCTACGCTAATACTTGCTAATTCTGCAAGTTTATTGGTTTCTACTACTTTGTATTGTTTCCATAATAGGAATGAAAGTATCCCTAGTAGTGCTTCATATACTGCTATTTTTAGAAGTGTTTTGTTTTGTATTGTGGTCTTTAGTAGAGTTAGGTGAGATTTGAGGTATTTTTTTAACGTTTTCATTTTTCTTCCACCAACTCTGGAGGTATTTTATAATCGTTCGTGCTAAAGACTATCTCTTCGCATTGCCCAATAGCTTTCTTACTCAAAAGTCGCTTGGGTTCAAAGCCCCGCTCTTCAGAGCGACTTTTGAGTCTAACATTCCGAATGGTAAAGCCCCGCTCTTTAGGGCGGGGATAATTCGGAATTTTTTTACTTTTAGAGAGAAATTGTGTTCTTTCTTTGGCGATATCGATAAGAGAGTTTGCTTTTGCATTATCGGGGCTTATTTTCAATGCAGTGTTGTTTTGAGTGCATTCTTCCCAGGAGCTATGCTTATTCATTTACATACCTCTAGAAATCCATTGAGTGTGATGCCATTTATGATGTTGTTTGTTAGCTCTTTGTTTTGGATTTCATCTGTTGTTTTATGCATTATTACGTTGATGCTTCTGTGTAGTTTTTTTTCGAATTATATGATCGCTTCGTTGAAGTCTGCTTCTGTAGGTGGCGGGAAGTTTGCACTGCCTACCGTTCCGAAGGTGTTTGCTACGCTTGTAGGTCTGCCTTGGTATTCGGTGATGAGGTTGCAGATTTCTGCTTCTGTATCTCCTTCTGCATTTTTAATGGGTGGGGTGAAGGTGATGCAGATCTTATTGTAGAGGTGTTTACTGGTTGCAACTACGGGAGGCCGCTGTAGGTTGGGGTCAGCTGCCTCTTGGTCTGGGATGAATCCTCTGATGAATTGTTCTCCTTCTTTTACAGGTAGACTCGTTCTGTAGAGTTGTACTACTCTGTTTGGTCCTTTTAGCTTGATATTTACTCTAATTTCTCCTAGTTTTGCGTTTGGAGGGTTTCTAAAAGAGTATGAGAGTTTGTAGATGTATTCTTTTCCTTCAGGAGTTATGATTTCTTGCGAGCGTTCTCCGATGGGGTAGCCGCCTGCAACGTCGTATAATCCGTTACTGGTCCCTAGGGTGATTATTTTGCTGCTTTTTTTGGGTAGGTAGGATCCGCATATTAGTGATTCCCAGGCGTCTTGTTGGAGATAGAGCTTGCTGAAGAGGTTGTCTACGTTGTTTCTCCATTTTGCTATGTTTTCTTTTCCAATGACGAACTGTGAGATTCCGGACAGGCCTTTGTATTGGTTGAGTTTGAATTCGAAATCATCGAAGAATCTTCGAGAGGTATGCTGGTGGGCTTTTGCGAGTGCTTCTGATTTTAGTTCTTCTTTTGCATTTTCAAATTTGCCCTTACCTTCATCATCAAATCCGGTGATAACTTCTTCTCCATCTTCTGTAGTAATTTTTCCAGTTTTATCATCAATGTACGCGAATACAGTTATTGTCTTTCCTTCAATTACCTTAGTGTAGGTGAACCCTGATACTGATGATTCGAAATTGCCGTTATCATTGAGTTTGAAGTTGTATATGTCCCCTTCCCAGCTGACTGAACCATCTTGAGCATATCTTGGATTGCCCACAACTAGCTGTTCCGATATTTGGCTGGTTTTTGCTGTCTCTTCTGGTCCGCTCCTTGCCACTTCAATAAACTCAAATAGCTCTGCATTTACTTTCTGGACTTGATTATTTCCAGCTTCAATTTGTTTTTTGTACTCTTTTTCATCAATGGAGTAACCATCTATGTGATAGTAGTGTTGGAAGGTTCTGGTAATTCCGAAGGTTCCTTCCGGCGCTCCGTTGGCGTTCCAGAATTCTTTCTCTGAATGCTGCACTCGCATGAATTCTCCTCTTTTGTTTATGAAATTTAAGTTTCCGGTTTCTCCTTCGATTACTTGGTTGGGCGCTCGCTGTTGTGTGATGAGTCCCATGAGGAAGTTGTCAGCCTTGATGAAATTATCGGCGGTTTTTCCATCGGTTCCGGCTAGCTGGATGTGGTTGAAGATGACTGCGCCTTTATTGCCCTTTAGCTTGTTTTCGCGCTCTTCGTAGACGAGCTGGCCAGATACCTTGAGGACTGATCGGGTGTAAACTGTATCTGTGTGGGAAGCGGTTGTTACTTTCGCTGTATCTCCTGTTAGTCCTAGCGCTACGAGATTATTGTCTTTGTCAAGGAAGAGCCTTACTCCTCCAGGGGCATTGAAGAGGTCTGTTGTTGTAAGGTCTGCATGCTGTGCTGCAGCTGCGATGGCATCTTCTTGGGTTGCGTATTTTGTGACTTTGTCATCGATTGTTACGGTCCAGAACATGATCTTTTTTCCATCATTAACCTCATGCTTC
>JAQBWB010000040.1 GCA_027623355.1 Nanobdellota archaeon
CATTCGTTGGAACCACATTATCATAGTGGTTCGTGTTCGGGGTGCTGAAAGTCACCACTATGCTATCGACACCTACGGATTGGTTTGCGATTGCAATCTTCAATCCAGCTTGGGTATTGATTGCCACAATGTCTGTGTCCGTAAGGGTTGTACCGTCTCCGTCCAAGTCGACTTGAATCTTAAAGTCGTTTGCCGTTTGGTCGGTCACTCCAACCACGTTAAAGGTTGCTCCACCAAGTTTTATCTCAGCGTCTGCACTATCTCCTGTTACGTTACTGAAGGTTTTCTGAATTCTTTTTCCAGTTCCCATGTTGTCGAACTTCACACTTGAGGTTTCTCCGGACTGAATTTTGTCAGCTCCCTTGTAACGAAGAGCGTATGTTCTTCGTTCACCGTCGTCTTGAGCTACATCGGATACGATGAAATAATCGTTCTTTTCGATGACTTGAGATCCGTTGGTGATCAAGAAGTCATTTGCGTCTCCCTGAGCTAGTACGGTTGTACCTGAGGTGTATGCCAAGGGTACGGTTGCGGAGTTTCCGTCTCCATCTACAAATACAAGGTCGTACTGGTCTGAACCAGATGTCTTGATTCTGATGGTTTCAGATTCAACATCTTCCATACCTGAGTACATGATGTCCCAACCAATAAGTGCTTCTGGTTCGTCCATGTATTCAGACAACTTGTGTCCAGCTGCAACGTAGAAATCGTCGTCTGCTGTAACGTTTAGTTGAATGGTATCGATGTTTAACGTGGTGTTGTCATCGGTTCCTGTGATGATAACGGCTACGTCGTCGATATCTTCGTTTCCAACTTCCATCGAATTAGATGAAACAGTGTCTGAGATCTTGGTGTCCTTTAAGAACAGTTTATCTGCTCCAATATAGAACTCTACAAGATCTGCTGCAACGTCACCAGCTTCGTTAGGGATCAAATCGGTTACACCGATTTGGGTTCCGTCGGATAGCGTTGTGGTTTCTCCGTCGCTCAATGATCTCGTTGATTCTCCGTTAACGGAGAACTTTGCATAGATGGTACCGGTGTCTGTAATTGCAGTTACCGTTACTTCATAGTCTACGCCTCCAAGGGTGTAGGTTTTGGTTTCTCCTTCTTCAAGGGAATCCTTTGAAGCTCCGCCCATTAGGGTTAGTTCAACTGAACTTCCTGCTGCTGCAGTTCTTCTTGCTTTAACGATGGTGTATTCCTGTCCTAGAATGGAGATGGTTTCATCTTCAAGGTCACCAAGGAATAATCCTGCGGTTGCTTTTGCACCGGTGCTGTCTTCAACGTCGGACTTTAGCGATTGCTTGAACTCTAGAGAGTATCGAGCGATTTCTTCTGAGCTTCTTACATAGAAAAAGTCAGCTGCTACGTCTTCGTCGTTCTCTAAGAACTGCACGTATCCTGATCCCTTTGTTGTGGATTTGATTAGGTTTCCGAAGTTTAGGTACTGGTTGTATCCAGCGTTTCCTTTTTCGGTTGTGATTTCGCCGTCTGCTAGACCTGCTAGCTCTTGCTCATCAATTGAGGTGGTGATGTTATTTAGGTTTTCTCCGTTGATTTTGCTGTCAACGTTTTCGGCCATTTCAAATTGTTTGCTCGAGGTACCTACTCTCCAAACATCTCCTTCAACAGAAGCGGTTGATTTGCTTGCTCCGGATGATTTTGTTGCTGCAAACTGTAGACTTACTGCGATGTCTGAAACACCAACAACGTCTGCTGCTGCTGCCTTGTCGCCCACGACAAGTAATCCTGAGAATTTTCCATCCTTAACGAATGGTTGTGGGTAATCACTTAGGTCTGCTGCAAATGCTCCTGCGCCTAATGTTGCGCCGATCATTGTTGCACCTGTACCAAGGGCAATGATTTTCTTTACTGCTTTTCTTAATTTCATGCTCTAAACACCTCCTAGTGTCGTCTGTTTTTTATTGGCTATTTACTTGAATCCTATATAAATGGGACTCTAAGTGTAGTATCTTCAATATTCATATTTAAAGGTTACGGTAAATGGTTGTTCTAGAAGCTATAGGTTGTAGGCTATGTGTCTTGTGTTGAGACGGTTTATGTGGATTTTAGCTGAGAAGTTGGTAAAATGCGTCGAAAACGGGGGTATCTGAGGTTAAACTGAAGAATTGTAATCCTAGTTTGCCACAGGTTTTTTCTATCTTAAGCGTGTGTTGTTCCATCTGATTCATGTACTGTTGGCGTGTTCGTTGGCTGATATGGACTTTTTGTTTGGTTCCCGATTCTGAATCTCTTAGTTTAAAATCTCCCTGGAATTTGAGTGCTTTTTCGATGGGGTCGAGTACCTGGATGACTTTTACGTCGTTGTCGGCTATTCTATACAACACTTCGTCAATTTCCGACTGGGGGATGAGAAAATCTGAGATGAGGATGACTATTGCTTTACTGCCGATGACTTTCTTGTATTGCATGATTGCTTCTTTCATTCTAGAATGTCCATGTGCTTTGATTTTGTTAAGATGATCCACCATCGTCATCAGATGACCCATTCCGCGCTTGGGTTGGAATATTTGGAGGGATTCTGCAAAGGTGCTGAATTGTAATTTTTCGTTCTCTTTCGTCGCTAGATAAGCAAAACCGACTCCTAGCATGGCTGCGTACTCGAATTTCTTGATATTTTTTCCAAAATTCATGGAACCGGATTGGTCTATGATAACATGGACTGTAGCATTGCGTTCCTCTTCGTAGTTCTTGATGTAGAGATCGTCGGTGCGAGCGTAGACTTTCCAATCTATAGAACGGATGTCGTCGCCTGGTGCGTACATACGGTGATCACGAAATAGGATTCCCCGGCCGCCAGCAATGGATCTTCGTTGACCGAGATAGCTAGAGGTTACTCTTTTTTTAATTACTAGGCTGAACTTGTCGAGCTGCTTTAAGAAATCAGTTTCAATCATTTCACTTTGTTCAAGAGTTGCTTTATGGCGTCCTCTTGTGACATGCCTTTTCGTTCGGCTTCAAAGTTGAGAATGATTCTGTGACGTAGCACAGGGTAGGCCATGGCCTCGATGTCCTCTTTAGAGACGAAGTTGCGTCCCTGAATTAGGGCTCTTGCTTTTGATGCTAGGATGAGTCCAATCGATGCTCGAGGGGACGCTCCATACGAGATGAGCTCCTTTTCTGTCCTTGTTGCGCCGATTAAATTCACTACTCTGTGTTTGAGTTCATTTGAGATAGGTATCTCTCGCGTTTTTTCTTGCAGATGGAGTAGTTGCATCTTTGTTAAAATTTTCTTTAGTTTCGGACGCTCGCTTTTTACGGTAAACATATCCACTATTTTTGCCTCTTCTTCTGGGGTGGGATACTCTACCTTGATTTTTATCAAAAATCGATCTGCTTGTGCTTCTGGCAGAGGGTAGGTTCCTTCCTGTTCGATGGGGTTTTGTGTTGCTAATACAAAAAAGGGTAGATCTAATTTATAGGTTTTATCTCCGACGGTTACTTGTTTCTCCTGCATCGCTTCTAGCAAGGCGGATTGGGACTTAGGTGTCGCTCGATTAATCTCGTCTGCTAGTACAATATTAGCAAAGATGGGTCCTGGTTGGAATCTAAAATTTCTTTTTCCGTCTGATTCCTCAATGATAAATGTTCCGGTGATATCTGAGGGCATGAGATCTGGTGTGTTTTGGATTCTCGAGTACTTTAGATCAAGAACTTCAGAGAGAGTACGGACGGCTAATGTTTTTGCTAGTCCAGGATATCCTTCTAGGAGTGCGTTGCTATCGCAAAGAATTGCCACCACAATTTGCTCCATTAGATTATGCTGGCCTACAATGACTCTACTTATTTCTTTGAAGAGCGAGTCAAAAACCGGTTTGTAACTTTTTGTCATGTGTCCACCCCAATTTACTTTTCGTATTATTTAAACATTGTGATTAGGTCTTGGCTAATTCTTTAAAATATTCCTTTACTAATTTTTGATGCTGACTACTTATTTTTTCTTCGAAGCTTCCTGCGGATTCTGCGAAGACTTCGTCGGGGAAGGTTTCCTTGAACTCTTGATTCGGCGGGTCCTCGATATGGGATGATACTATCTCGGAGGATGCTTGTTTAATCGTCATCTGGAGTTCTTTGGTGCCTAGTTTTGCTACGCTTTCCTCTCCAAAAATGTCTCCTCCTTCAGATTGTCCTGCGACGCCCTCTAGACCTGCTCCGTCTCCTCCGTCTCCCGTTGCCATGATATTTTGTAGGCCCTTTGCTAAGTCAATATCGAGTGCCCCTAGATTAATATTATAGATTGCTATGAGTAGGATGCCAAAACAGAGTAATACGGTCCATAACAGCTTTCCTGAAATTTTTCCTACCTTAACAAAAGAGGATACTGGAACTTTGTGAAGGTGAAATACTACCTCTTTTTTTAGCTCCTCAACCGTTTCATTTTCTTCGTTGGCGTTGTCGGCCGCAGTCGATAAACGTTCATAGAGTGGGGCGTATGCATCCTCGACCATATTTAGTTTGCTTGTGGTGATGTCCTTGTAGAGCACATAGATAAGATATCCTAATGCTGCGAAGAGGGACCACCAGGGATTGAGACTAAGCATCATCAACAGGATATAGCCCCCTAGAAAGACGAGGATGCTGTTTAGGATGGTGTCGAAGATGAGCACTTCATCTAGGACAGCATTTACCTCTTTTAGTGCTTTCTTGAACAGGTTCATCCTTAACACGACCCCCCTAAGCCTTCAGCGACGTCTTCGCACTCATCTCTTTTATCTTTCCATCTCTCAACTTCATTTTGAAGATCATCTATTTTACTCTCTTTTACCACAATTTGGGCGCTCAGATCTGAGACTTGTGCTATTTTTTGAGAGAGTTCGGCTTTTGTCTGGAAAAGATTTTCTTTGAGTGTGTCTCGTTCTGCAAACAGATCGTCTCGCTCGTCACGAAGGTCATCATATAACTTTTCACGTCCCAATACTTGCTCTTTGGTTTTGTCTAATTCCTGGTTAGTTACGGTAAGAATTGTCTTTTTAGCAAATAAATCCTCCGTTACAGCGGTGAGCTCCGCTATTTTTGAATCGTACTCGTTACTTATGTTTCGAAATGAGGCTTCGTAATAGGTTGTGAAGCCTGCGAAACTGACAACCGTAATGATTATCAAAATAAAAAATATAAAGTTTACATCTCTTTTTAGTATGGCCATGGTTTATCCCCCTTTGTTCTCCCTTATTCTTCTGAAAGTAAGATTGAGTAAGAATAGTATGAGTGCTGCAATGATTAGTGGTAGACGTACGTTTTGCGTCTCAATTTTAGTCCTTTTTGAGTTTTCTGTGATGATATGTTTCATCGCCTCGATGTCGCTCGGATCAAAGATTGCCCCTCCCGAGATAGTTGCGAGCTCAATAAGTTGAGGGTTGATCCCTAGTTTATAATATTCTTCATACCCATTTACTGCAATATTCGTTTGGAGGATTCGTTCGAATCCGGGTTGCGTTGGATTAAGGGTTGCGGTGTACTTGCCGGCATCTATCTTGATGAATTCTACACCTGCTGCCTCGGGTTGAGATGAAGCAATAATGCGGACCTGGGTGGGTTTACCGAGATAGGTATCTTGTGCACGGACATCTCCATCAATATCTTTGGTGAAATCGCCGATGGCCCAATTGACGGCTCGTGTTATTAGTTTGGAATTGGTTCTACTGAGCAGTTCGCCAGACCACTTACTTCCATCATCGGTTGCTAGCGTTACAATTCTTCCAAGGCCAAAGCGTCCTGCTATTAAGATTGAGCGGTCGTTGTCGGTAGTTACTAGTTTTCTTCCGGAGGATTTTGGTAGGATGAAATTGTGACCGGAGACTTTTGCTTTTAACTCTAAATCTCCCTTAGTAATCCAATGGTCATCGTCTACAATGACCAGATTGAGTGTATCGGGTTTATCTTCTGGAGCGCCCCCTAGAATAATATTAACTCTGCTTGTTTCGCTTGGTTGAAAATATAATCCTCCTCCCTTTGCTGCTAGTGATTTCATGAATTGCTCATTAGTATTTTCTCCTACTCCGATGGTATGGATTCTGATGCCCTGCTCAGCCATCTCGGTTGCCTTGCGAAATGCTGATGATTCTTGTTGTGTTACACCGTCGGAAATAAGGATGATATTCTTGCTCCCGGTTCTTCCCTTGAAGAGTGTCTCTGCCTTGTATAATCCTCCATAGACTAGTGTTCCTCCGGTATTTCTCAGTGATGCGATTTTGTTTGAGATATTCCAGTGATTGGCACGGGCATCTAGTCTTGCTAGTACATACCCTAAATGATTAAATGCGACTACTCCTATGCTCGTTTCTTCAGGGAGACTTTGGAGGATGTTGATTGCAAGTGCTTTTTCTACTTTGATTTTTGCGTTGCTGCTAGTATCATAGAATCCTGCTCCGGTACTTTCAGAGATATCTATAACGATAACGACATTCGTTTCCGAACCTGGTGAACGCTCCCCTACCCCTACTTGTGCTGGAAGAATGGACTCGAGATAGCTTCCCTTGTAATTACCCTTGTCAAATGCGTTGTCTCCCCCCACCACTACCACCCCTTTTCCGTTTTCTCCGGTGTAGGTTGCAAGGGCGTCTACCTGGGTATTTGAAATGCTATTCACATTAAGATTGTCGAGGAGTACAGCGTTATATGAAGAGAGTGCGGACGGGATGGAGGAGACGGTTGTTACATCGTAGATCCTGCTTAGGGCAACATGGAGTGGATTGTCGCTATTTTGAACGAACAAAAGTTTTGGCCGGGGAACTGCGCTTACTGACTTGTAAAAGAGATTGTTTTCTTTAAAGTGGTCGTTTGCTCCTGGCTTAATTCTAGCTGTAATTTTGTGTGATCCTAGAGAGAATCGCCACATAAAGTTGCCACTTTTATCGACATCTACCTGAGCTCCATCTACGAAGACTTCTAGGGGTGCGTTGAGAGATCCTACTTTTGTTACTTTCACATTAAAATAGGCTTCATTTTTTACAATTACTTGAGATGGTCCACTAATAGATACTGCTGCATCTTCTTTTATCGGACTCATTTTAAGAGTATGAATGGTTGTGTTGAGAAGAGAGCTGAATAATGCAATATCTCCTAGATCTCGACCTTGATTGGATTGGCCATCTGAAATTACTAGGATGTTATCATCACCTTTTGAGTGTCTGGCAATAGCATCGCCAATAGGGGAGCTTGTTCCGCTTGCAATGGTTTGTACATTTACTGGGAAGTACTCTTCGAGTTGGGTTTGGATAGATGATGCAATATCCCTATCAAATAAATCGAAAGAGGTAGAATTATCTACAAGAATAGTTAGCGAGGGGTCGCCCTGAGTGGTGGTTTGCTTGATGGTGTAGGGTGTTGCGATAGCTAGGAGTATGAGGAGGAAGATTAGCGACTGTAGGAGGGTGTAGATCATTCTGTCGACTCTTATTTGAGATGTATGGCTTTTTCGTTCCTCACTTGTTTTGAATCGCATAAAGGTAATTTGTGTTGCTATTGCTAGAACCAGGATGAGGGGTAGGGCATACAGCATTACTTTCGGATTGCTAAGACAGTATCCTTGCCAACAGAGTTTTTCTAACATCACAAGTCACCTCTGCGTTTGAGGATGACTGATTCGAGAATGAGGAGGAAGAGTGCTAGCGTTAAAAGAGGTAGTGCAAAATCGAATCGATCTGAGGAGGTTGCTTTAGTTCCCGTGGTTGCTACCTGGCCATCTATCTTTATCGGTTCACGTCCAACGTTCGACTCATCTGCGTTGAGAAGATTGACTGCTATTTTTTTGTTGTTTAGCTCGTAAAACCCTACCTCGTCAAGGAATAAGGTATCTGCATTGGTGATGAACGTAGGTGTTTTTACGGTTTGTTTTCCGATAGCGATAACCTCTCCGCTCTTCTTGTTGAATTCCTGGATGCTTTCTGTTCCAAGTAAGGTATTGATTAGATTATTCCAAAAGATGGGGTAGAATGGGTCGTTGTAAAACCCTGCTTTGTTGTCGATGATACCATAATAGATTACGTTTCCCCCTCCTAGACTGGAGGTCACTACCATTGGTGTGTTATCGTTTTTTGTGGATGCTAGGGTTATAGTTGCGTTCTGAAAGTTTGCTTTCCAATAGGAACTTATCGTTGAGAAACAGGGTTCATCTGCGAAGGGGTCTTTGTTGAATATTTTGCCGAGAAGATCTACACACACTGTTGTTTGAGCATCTTTATATTCCTGCAGGGTGATAGGTAACAATGCGGAAACTTTTTGTTTATCTAGCATTTCTTTAATGATATCGAGTTCTTGTTGAGAGGTGATGATTAGCGTTCCGCCTTTCTCTACATAGCTGTTCATATCTCGAAAATCGGTTGGGACAAAGAGGTCTGGATCGATATCATTGATTATTACCACATCCTTTTCGAGGTTATGTACATTGATGGTGGGGGGTTGTCTTACTTCAACCGTAATGTCGGAACGTGCCTGAAGTGCCGATTTAATTTTACTTTGATCGGGATAGCTTGTTATCAATAGCACTTCGAGATTGCCTCCAGTAGGGGTGCTGATATATACCTCATTATCCATTGCGAGATCGTCGTTATGATCTAGCGTTAACGTAGATGTGCCTACAGGTGTTGAAATGATCATTTTTTCTGTTGCAAACGGTTGGAGATTGATTATTTTTTCTGTGGTTGTGGTTTGATGCTTTACTTTCAGTTTTGTTGTTACTGGTTTGTCTTGGTAACTTCGAATGGTAGCTATGGTCTCTTTTAGATCAACTTCTAGGCCTACAATTCCTATGTTGTTTGCGGGTTCATAGATGTTGATGATGTTTACTGCGTTTCCCTTGCTGATGAGTGTCTGTTTTGCTAGAAGCATGTCGCTTCCCCCCGTTGCAATAAAATCACTGAGGATGGTTACTACTGCCTTTTCGTTTCCGATAAGATCGTCGGCTAACACTATTGCATCTCCTATATTGGTTCCACTCGCTTTTGCCTTTGCATTTCTTAGTGCTTCGAGTGCTTCGCTTCTGCTACCGCGCTCGACTAGGATTAAGGGGATATCGGTTGCAAAAATGATGGTGTTTTTTAGTCCGAGATGTTTTTTTGCTTCGTCTACTGCTTGATCAAATCTTGTTGAAGAGCCGTGACTAGTCAGCATGCTTGCCGATCCATCTAGAACGATGACTGCGTTGTTGATGAGCACGGTGTGGGGGATTGTGAACCAGGGTTCTGCTGCTGCTAGCGCTAGTCCTAGAATTGCAAAGAGCTGGATAAAGAAGAGTAGGTTTTTTAGCCATTTTTTCAGGAACGCTGTTGCTTTTGATTTTGATTGTTGGTTCATGATGAACATTAATGAGGGAATTTCTTGCTCATAGTGTCTAGGTTTGATGAGATAGATAATGATGAATGGGACTATTGCTGCAAGGGCGTATAATCCAGTTATGTTGTCTAATGCCATTTATTTTACCTTGAGGTCTTTAGTTGCTACTAATTCTTTGACTACTACTAGAGTATTATTTACCTGATACCAGTAGATAATTGACTCTTCCTCGATGTTTAGTGCTACTCTTGCTTCACGTGGAAGTGTGACTTGGCCTTGCTTAGTTAATTTAGCTTTGCCGATGAATTTAGGCTCGTTATTATTTTTCATATTAATGCTAATAATAGTATTCTTATTACTTTTAATAATCTCCTTTAAATAGTTTGTGTTTGGCTAAAGTGTCAATAACCTTCGGTGATTGAGCATATTTCCTTCCCCTGGAAAGATACGTGGGTGGAAACGAATGTTTATAAATACGGTGTGATTTCGGAGGAGGATGCTGCGATGGCACAATCTGGTACTGCGTAAGCTTGGAAAGCTTATTGGCTTCGGCCTATCTTGGTTCAAATCCGAGTCGCAGCGTTTTTATTTTTCAGGTACCTGACTTTGTGTTTTCCTCAATAATAATCACTGCTCCCATGGTGTAGCCACGGCGACTGATAAGCCGGTCGACAGCTTGGTGGGTTTCGCTTTGCTCAAGCCCACACCATATTTTTAAACAGAATAGAATCTCGATCATCACTGCTCCCATGGTGTAGCC
>JAQBWB010000041.1 GCA_027623355.1 Nanobdellota archaeon
GGTGCGTTGCGAGGGGTCGCCCCCTCCGGGGACGCAGCACCTTCAAGGGATAATCTCAGGAATTTCGAATATGCTATGCACATACTTCTTGAGGAAAGCTTTATAAACAGATGTTTGTTTCTACTTACTACGTTACCAAGGTAGCGATTCTAGCGCCGTAAGGCGTGAAAGTGAGGAAAAGAATGGAAGCGATATACACAGTTGATCCGAGCGATCTCATTGAGAGTGTCTCTAAAGAATTACAGCATGTTGAATCTATTAAGGCTCCTCCATGGGCTGCTTTTTGTAAAACAGGATCACATGCTGAAAGGCCTCCTGCTCGACCTGATTGGTGGTACGTTCGTGCTGCATCTGTTATGAGAAAAGTGTTATTGAAAGGACCTATTGGTGTTGCAAAGTTGAAACACTTATATGGTGGAAAGAAAAATAGAGGTCACAAACCTGAACAGTTCAGAGAAGGATCCGGAAATATTGCTCGTAAAGTTCTACAACAGCTTGAGAAGGCTGGTTATTTAAAACAGGAAGCTAAAGGCGTTCATAAGGGAAGAGTGTTAACTCCTGCCGGTAAGAAAGTCTTAACAACCGCTGCTGAGGCTTTGCTTAAAATTAAGCCAAAAGAGGTTAAATATACTCCTATACAAGAAGCTCCTAAACTTATGAAGAAAGTTGAAGTTAAGAAAGAAGTTGTTTCTGATAAAAAAGTTGAAGTTAAAGGGGCTCTAGTAGAGAAAAAGGCTGTAGCTCCTGTCGCAAAGAAAGTTAAAGTTAAGACTGAGGCAGTTTCTGAAAAGAAAGTTGAAGCTCCAACTGAAAAGCCAGCTGAAGTTAAGGAAGCTCCTGCTAAAGAGGAGAAAAAGGAATAAGATGGAAGCCACTCAAGAACAGCAGGCACAACAGGTTGCTCAACTAGAGATGGCTTGCAAACAGAAGATGACTAAGGATGCTATTGAGCGATATAGTAATGTTAAGGCCGGGCATCCTGATAAGGCAATGAAAGTACTACAGATTATTGGTTTAGGCATTCAATCTGGACAGTTACAGGAAACGATTGAAGGTGATCAGTTGAAGGAATTACTCTTGAAGATTGATACTCCGCAGCGAGAAGTTACGATTAATAAGGTATAAGATGGCACGATACTCACCCACCTTTTTAACAAAAAGATGGAGCAAAAATAACTAAGTGAAAAAATGGCACGATATAAACACCCCAGCAGAAAAAAGCGATTAGGTAAATTGAATACACTTACTCGTTGGGCTCCTTTCTGGACGGTTCCTAAGATTTATGGGAAAGGTAGAAGGGTACACCCTGGCAGACACACTGCTAAGAAGAGAAGCTGGAGAAGAGTGAAGGCTAAAGCATAATGGCAAAAAAAGAAACTACTGAGAAGCCGGAACTTGAAAGAACATACATTATTCCTCTTAGAAAGGTCTATCAGCGAGCTCCTAGATGGAGGAGAACTCCGCGAGCCGTTAAAGCTGTTAGAGTATTTGTTGTAAAACATATGAAGGCTACTAGTGTAAAGATGGGAAAACATCTTAACTTATTTCTTTGGAAGGATGGTATGAAGAATCCCCCTCATAAAGTCGAGGTAGCATGCGTTAAAGATAAGGAAGGAATGGTTACTGTTGAAATTACTGGAGCTCCTAAAGAAGTTAAGAATGATGAAAAGCCAGCTAAAAAGAAAAACGATAAAAAAGAAGATGTAAAAGATGCTCCTTCTGAAAAAGATGAAGAGAGAAAGAAAATTGAAAAGGAAGAGTTGAATACTATTAAGAAAGAAAAAATACCTACTCCTAAAGAGGCATCTGTTCCTAAACAGGTTGCACAGCAGCCTAATGCACCCCCCAGTAAGGGTTAGTTCTTTTGAATACAAAGATTATTAAATCGATTATCAACTTTTCCTATTATGGGAAAGCTACCTTTTGAAAAAATTAAGCGCGAGATGTTGATTCGCCATGAAGTTGCAACTCATGTTAGCGAGGAGCTTGCTATGGATGAGCTTATCAACTATGGAATTGTTAATGTGGACAAACCGAAAGGTCCTACATCGCATCAAACTGCTGAATTTGTTAAGAATATTTTTGGATTAAAGAAAGCAGGGCATTCAGGAACGTTGGATCCTGGTGTTACTGGAGTGTTGCCGTGTGCTATTGGAAAGGCTACTCGGATTACTCAGGCATTGCTTCCTGCTGGAAAGGAATATGTTGCGTTGATGTACTTGCACCGTGAGATTGATGAGGAGACTATTCGTAAAGCATTTGCTGACTATACTGGGAAAATTATGCAGCTGCCCCCTGTAAAGAGTGCTGTTAGGCGAATTGAGCGGCCTAGAAGCGTGTATTATATTGATATTCTTGAGATAGATAATAAACACGTTTTGTTTCGAATCGGTTGTGAGGCTGGTACGTACATTAGAAAATATATTCACGATTTAGGTAAAAGAATTGGATGCGGGGCGCATATGGCTCAGTTACGTCGTTCGAAAGTGGCTACGTTTGATGAATCTACTGCGTTTACGTTACAAGATATTGCGGATGCGGTTTGGTATTATCGCAATGAAAAGAATGAGAGCTTTCTTCGTAAGATTATTCAGCCTATTGAGACGGGAGTTAGACATTTACCTCATGTTTGGGCTGGAGATGGTACATTAGCACCGATTAGCCACGGTCGAGACTTGGCAGTTCCGGGAATTGTTAAGGTAGAAAGTGGAATTGTTGCTGGTGAATTGGTTGCGGTTATGAGTACAAAAGATACCTTAGTATCATTAGGAATTGCTCAAATGGATTCTGAGAAAATGGTGAGTGCTGAAAAGGGAATTGCTGTTAAGAATGACAAAGTGTTTTTGCCTCAGTGATTACCCATTAATGATATCGTTCTGAATGCGTTTTGTTTCGTTAAAAATGGATAGAAATATTTCTTCGGTAAAGGATTCTTCGAGACCTTGCTCTTTTGCCATGGCTTTGAGTTTGTCCATGATTTCAATTTCTCTTGCTTCATCAAAGATAGGGAGTTCTTTTTTCTTCTTGTACTTACCGATGTCGAAGACTAATTGAATTCTTTCGGCTAATGCGGTAATAATGACGGTATCGATACGATCGATGTGCCTTCTAATCTTGTTGATTTTTTCTTTTTCGTTGCCTTGGTCTTCTGTCATGATAACACCTAGAATACTGGATCTTTCGAGAATATATAAATGTTATGCTTGACGGTATGTGCATAGCATCCTAAGGTCGAAATTCTTTCACCTTCACAAGCAGGTGCGTTGCGGGGGGAGCCCCCTCCGGGGACGCAGCACCTTCAAGGGATAATCTCAGGAATTTCGAAGATGGTTGCTTTAGCAGCCTACGAACGCTAGTGACTATGCTATGCACATACGCTTGACGGCTGCTTCAAAACTCCTGACGATCCTTCTGATTGCTCTACGTCCCCTAGGGACATCCCCTGTGACGAGCCCGCCCTCCAACTAATTGAGTTTTGACTTGATGCCGCTTGTTTACCGCTTACTCTTTTTCATCGACGGTAAAGAGGGTTGAATCTCCGTCGACATCGAATAATCCGGTTCTCGCACCTGCATCGAGCCAGCCATGTGCATAGTTTACACAGGCAAAGGCATTTACAAAATCATCTTTTTCATGAAAATGAAGTGCGTCTTGAAAATAGCGTGTTGCCATATCAAGAGCGTCTTCAGCTTTGACGCGCTCGGAAGAAATAATCTTTACTTTCGCTAGAGCGCGCTTGGTGATATCTAGATATTTAGAAATCTTCTCTGAAGTGATTTCTTTCATCTACTTGAGTTCAACAAAGCCTTCTACTTCTGGTAATGGTCGTGTCACGGTTATTGGAATGACTCCTGCATCGAATTCCTTCTTGGCAATCTCTACGGGGTTGTATTTCAACTCTTTAAGATCTTTTTCTTCTAATTTGATTAAGAAGGGTGCGCCAGAAGAAATTTGTAGAGCGCGAGCTCCTATAATCCGGGCAACTTCATATTTGGTTAGCTTTTCGATTTTTTCTGCCATGCCTATCACCTACTTTTCAAGGAATTTTCTTAAAACCTTTGCTTTCTCAATACCTAAATCTAGCATTTTATCCAAATCTTCTAAACTGATCGGATCGTCTCCACCTTTTTGGAGTGCACAGAGTTCTCCATCTTCCATGGAAACTACTGCGAGGCGAGAGTCAACAACTTCTTCCTCTTCAGGTAAGGGGTCTACAATTAGGTGTGGACCTATCTTACAGACATTAACCAGTACTGGAGTGTGTTCTAGAGGTATTCGGTCTTTAGTTTTTTCCTTGTAGACCGGTTTACCATTTTCCACTTTAGGGAAAAACACATCCTGCATTGCTGCATAGGCTCCTAGAGATGCTGCATCGAATAGATTACCTGCATCATTAAGGGCGCAGATGTCTATGACAACTACCCAGCATGACTCCCCTTCTTCAATACAGAGCTTTTTGAAATCTACTGTATGTGATTCGCGAATTCCACGATCTATAACACGTGATAATTCAATTGCTTGGATGCCAGGTGGTCCTGTTTCGAATATTGGACTCGAAAGCGGTAGCAATTCAACATTAATCATAATTGATCCTTGATCTGGTGAATCAGGGTAGGGTCTGCCAATTTCTAGCTTTACACCTACTAATACCTCGGTTTCTCCAATTTTAACTCGTGCTGAACCTTCGGCGGTTTTTGTGAATCCGCGTTCTATGGTAATGTCTTTTCTATATTCTGTTAGCTTTCGACCGTCTAGACGGGTTCCTGCATCTAACAGTCCGATGATGTGTGCTCTTTGACTTTCACTCATTTTTTCTCACTTCCTGCATATTTTGCTCGCAGTGCATCTTTTTGGAGTTTACTAATCTCCATGCACGCTTTCTTTCCAAGTTCAACGACTTTTACTAGGTCGTCTTTTGGGATGATTCCATCCATCTGTAATAGTGTAATCTTTCCGGTTGAGGGGACCATTGCTATTGGAATGTCTGCAACGTGACCTTCAGGGTAGCTTTCTTCTGTGTAGTCGAGATCGACAACTAATTGGTCATCTACTCTTCCAACTGAAACTGCTGCTACGATGTCTTTTACTTTCAATCCTGCATCGGCTAATGCTAATGCAGCTGCATTGATACCTGCACATCTGCTTCCTGCTTCGGTTGATGGTAGTTCAATGAACACATCGACTACAGAGTTTGGATATGCTGATAAATCCAGTACCGGTAGCAAAGATTTTGCGGTTACCATGGAGATTTCCTTACTTCGTCTTGATCCACCTGGCCTTACTCTCTCTCCTACTGAGGAGAAGGGCATCATGTTATAGTGGCAACGTAGAATTCCCTTGGTTGGGTTTTGCATAAATCGTGGAAATAATGTTCTAGGACCGTATACTGCTGCATACGCCCAAGTATTTCCAAATTTGAAATAAGCTGAGCCATCTGCTCGCTTAATAACTCCTACTTTTGCTTCCATCGGTCTACAGTCTTCAAACTTTCGACCATCAGCTCGTTCTTTGTAACTCATGCTTTCACCTTTATTTGTTCATCAAGGAATTTGCCGATTGCTTCCGTTAATCCAGGAATATGGGCTTCTTCTTCGATTTTTTTAATTGTATTGTGTGCAAGTAGTTCCATGTTGGGTGTGCCGGATATCCAGACTAGGCCGTTTTGACCTACTGAGATTTTACAGCCTGTTTTTTCTTTAAGGAGGCTTACCATGCTTCCTTGTTTACCGATGATTCTTGGTACTTTGTTGGAATCTACTCTGATGACTCTTCCACCGACTAGCTTTTGCAGGCCAGGTCCTTTCATCGTAACATCGATTAACATTTGGCTGGTAACGTTCGTTACACCGCACAGAATGTAATCTCCTATGTCGTGGTATTTGTTTAAGTCTGCTCCACGCTGGATATAGTCTGAGCTTCCATCTCGCAATGAAAGCATAGCTGGGTATGCAGAATTGGTTTCTACATTCCATCCATTCATGGTGATGTTAAACACTTTTGCTATAATCAAATCGTCTCTCTGAGGCACGTATGCTCCTGAAAGTGGGATGATCTTGACGGTTCTTCCATCTACTTTTACTACGCCAATACGCTCTGCGTAAATAGCCTCTCCTTCTCGGTATGTTCCTTGTCCGGGAAGTACGTCCATTCCCTCAACGAGTTTATCACCGGGGACCACAATATCTTTATCTTTTACTTTAATTTCAGTCATTTTTTCCTCTCATTTCTTCTTTATTTTTTTAATTGGTTTTGTGTCCCCTATTAATCTTAACAGGGTATCTTTTGCGAATTTTTTGAATTTCTTTTCGCTTGTTTTGATGTAGGCTGCGTCAATTCTCTCTGCGGAGAAGTTTTCTCCTAGCGCATTTTGCAATGCTTTGAGACAGAGCTGCAGTCCCTCTTCAATTGTTAATTCGGGTTTGTATTCTTTGTGTAGGACTTCTTCAATCTCTACCTCTTGTTCTCCGATAACGGATGCTCTATATTCAAAATAGATTCCTGTAGGATCGGTTTCGAAGAGTCTTGGAGTGTCATCATCGATGCCGCCGACTAGTACTGAAACTCCGAAGGGTCGTAATCCGCCGGACTGGGTGCAGATCTGTTTTAGATTTGCGATGTCCTTAACTACCGAGATAACATCAATAGGTGAATCGTAGGTTACCTTGTTTTGCTGTGCTTTGAGTTGAGCGCGTTCGATAAGAATACGTGCATCTGAAAGAATACCGGATGCGGTTGCGCCCAGGTGATCGTCAATTTGCCAGATCTTTTCAACTGATTCTGGAACGATTAATGAATCGACAATGCGTTTGTCGGCTACAAAGAGAATTCCGTCTGCACATACCATTCCGATTGCGGTGCTTCCTTGGCGTACTGTTTTTTTAGCGTACTCAACTTGTAAAAGTCTTCCGTCTGGGCTGAACATCGTGATAGCACGATCGTATCCCATTACTTGATGTGGCATTGGTTCCATTTTTTTGTATTCCCCCTTTATGCAGCTAGGAACTTTTTTTCGGCAACCCTTAAGATGCCTGATGTTCCTAGTGTTTTATACTCCTTAGTAGCATTCATCGCTTCAATGAATGATTTTGCATGTTTTTTTGTGATTCTCATTAGTGTTTTATTCTCTTGTATTTTACATACTTTTAATTGGGTATCGTCCTGAGTTATAGCTTTTGCTAACTTCCATAGGCTTTTTTCAATGTGTTTTTTATCTTGTATTTCACTCATTTCAAAGACGATGTACCTTTTTTTTGGTCTTTGCGAGGGCTTCAGTTTCATTTGAGCCGGTGAGAAACTAGTTGTTCTCTCATTTTTCTTCTCACGTAGGTTTGAGGGGTATAATTGCATTTATAAATTCATCGGTTGGGGTATGTGCATAGCATAGTCACTAGCGTTCGTAGGCTGCTAAAGCAACCATCTTCGAAATTCTCGAAACTATCCATCGAAGGTGCTGCGTCCCCGGAGGGGGCTCCCACCGCAACGCACCTGCTTTTGAAGGTGAAAGAATTTCGACCTTAGGATGCTATGCACATACGGTTTGTGGGGTTTTAACTACTGTCGTTAGATGCTGCTTCAATCTGCCCTCCAATGGCCTTTGCTCCGAGAATATAGTAGTCAAAATTTTTAGGTTCTTCATGTTGGCTCTTATATCCTCTCTCGTTAGCTATTTGTATACATGTTGCTGGCATCCGAGGGAATTTGAGGCCTTTCGGATCGAGGATATAGACCTTGGGATTATTTTTTCTTGTTTCCCTGATTTTAAGTGCATCACCTATTGCTTGATGTCCAGATTCTCCTGTACCACTTAGGATTATGAGGTGGAGTTGATAGTGATTTAGTATTTGGGAATCGAGTGAGGAGGATAATAGTTTATCTAGGGCGAATTTTTTTTCTGTATGTTTTTCCAATACTAAATTTAGATCATTCTCATGAGGTTGGATGTGTGAATCCCATCCTGAGGGACATACGTATATTTTTCCATTATGGATGGGGACAACGCTGCCACCTACATCATCTTCAAGACCTGCTTCTTCTGGGAAGGCGTGGCTAAAGTTTAAACGAGAGTATTTATGACCCCACGTTTTGGTTTGACTTTCTGAGTACAAAGGCCCGAGGCTATGAAAACGTACTATCCCTGTCAAATTCTCTTGTCTTACTGTTTCTTCACCTTCTTTGCCTTGGAGGACTTCGAACAAGGAATTTAGGTGAGTAAAACCTCCTGCGGAACAACCTACCATGAACAAATGCTCTTTTGACATACTCATAGAGTTCATTCTGCAGTTAAAAGGTTATCTTGGGCAAACATTAATAAGTTGTAGTTGGCTTTTCTTTGTTATGGATACCGAGGTTACTGCTGCAGTATTGAGGCACTTTCCTACGTCTTCTGTTAAGCGTGTTACTCGTTACGAGAAAGGGATAATGAACGCTACGTTCAAGGTTGAGATGAGTTCGCCTGCGAACTTGGTGGTGTATCGGTCTTATAGTCGTGAGGGTTGGAAGGCTGCCAAAGAACAGTATTTGTACAAGCTGATTCGGGATCGAACTACGGTGCCGGTTCCTGAAGTGTTAGCGAAGGGCAAGGATTATAGTATTTTGTCTCATATTTCTGGTTCTGAATTGGATGTTAGAGATAAAAAACTTGTTTTTGAGGCTGGTGCCCTGCTCGCTAAGATTCATTCTCTTCGCATGCCTTCGTTTGGATGGATTGTTGGAAATACTATTGAGCCTTCGTTTTCTGATTGGGAGGCTTTCTTGCGGTTTGATACACAACATAAGCTTTCGAAGTTGCCGCACACGCTTGAACATACTGAAATTGAGAATCGTGTTATGAAGATGCTTGATACTCATTCGGATTTGCTTACTATTGATAGTGCTCCTTGTTTAGTACATAAGGATTATCATGCATCTCATATTTTGGTTGTTGATGGTGCCATTTCTGGCGTTATTGATGTAGAGTGGGCTATCGCTGGACATCATGAGCTTGATTTAGTGAAATCATGTGAGTGGATGTTTTCTGGTTCGCCTATGGAGGATGTTTTCTTGGATGGTTATCGCTCGGTTGGAACGATTAGTTCTGAATATGAAAAGCGAAAGAAGTTGTACACTATCTTGATTTTGTTATCGTCTTTGGTTATCTCTTATGACTGCAATAATCGTGAAAAATGCGATGAGAATAGAGATCGGTTGCAGAAGTTGCTTGGGATTTAGATTAAATGTCCCATTTTGTCTTTCTTTGTTTGCATGTATTCTTTAGAGTGTTCGTTTGAGTCAGTTACTAGTGAGATGCGCTCAGTTACTTGAATTCCTTCTGCCTCTAGCGCTTTTATTTTCTCGGGGTTGTTTGTTAATAGTCTTATTGCTGTTATGTTTAATTCCTTTAAGACGTCGGCTGCACATTGGAATGAGCGTTGATCGGGTTTGAATCCTAGTTCTTCATTTGCTTCTACGGTGTCTCTTCCTTGCTCTTGTAATGCGTAGGCTTTGATCTTGTTTGCAAGGCCTATGCCGCGGCCTTCTTGATTAAGATAGATAATGATTCCCCCTTCTTTTCCAATCTGTTTTAAAGAGGCTTCTAGCTGTGCGTGGCAGTCACATTTTTTTGAGTGAAAGGTGTCTCCGGTTAGGCACTGAGAATGGATTCTTACTAGGGGATTATCTGAAAAGGGTTCTCTTGTAAGAATTGCATGCTCTTTCTCTCCGGTTTTGTAGATGCTTATTATGAAGTCTCCATAGTCGGTTGGAAGATGCGCCTCGGCTGCTTTTTGCATGGTACACGAATGCTTGGTTTTTATTTAAAGGTATAGTAAGAGGCTCAGTAGAAAGTCTCACTTCGTTCGGATTACCAGCTTCGAAATCTTGCTTCTAGGATATTAAGG
>JAQBWB010000042.1 GCA_027623355.1 Nanobdellota archaeon
TTGCTCAGTATGTCGGTTTTTAGATTAAGAAGCAAGGCTGAGCCTGCGCTAACCGAGGCATTGCCGGGAGAATTTCTATGCGGCCTTCTTTTGGGGCTTTGTACATAAACCAGGTTAACAGGAAATTTCAAACAAACCACTCCCTCAAAAGTACTACCTCTACCCACCAAAGAACTAACAGTAAATAATCAGGTGATTATTTACATCAAAAAAACCTTCAAGAACTAGTTACTCAAAAGTCGCTTGGGTTCAAAGCCCCGCTCTTCAGAGCGACTTTTGAATCTAAAATTCCGAATGGGAAAGATAATTCGGAATTTTTTTACTTCTTTTTCTGCGTCTCTTTCTGAAGTTCAGCAATTCTCTTCTTAATATTTTCAATCGTTCGAGAATTATCCTGCTGGTTCAAGAGCTGACCACATTCAGGACATTTAAATTGAAAATCAGTAGCATGATCAAAATCAAATCGAGCACAGCCATTACCACACATGAAGAAATTACCAGCATTAGACTCCTCTCGCCCTAATTTCTGCTGTAGTTGTTCAAGCTTATCATCTTTAATTTTGTCAATAAGCTCGCCAACTCTACCTTTATTAAAAGTCCAGTAAGAGATGTACCAACCCTTCTTCCTATCCTTCTTACGTACATAGGTAGCCACGTTATAGGAATTAAGAGTGTACAAAATATTACGAGTAGTCTGCATATCAAGCTTTACCTTGTCTGCAATCAAAAATTCAGAAACGTTTTTTCTATTTTTAATGTAATCAATAATCGAGATGGCGGTCTCACCGGCTATTTCATTAATAAGTCCATTGATTTTCTTGTTAGTTAGCACCATTGGTTGCACTCCTATATCTGTTGCTTTCTGCACGATTCCCACACCCCATTTAAATACTATAGTAGATTTAGAATTACTCATATATAAATGTTTCTCTTTTTTCCCACTAATAAGTAACACTAGCGATTATGAGTACCATGACATCCCAAACAGTAGGTATGGATAGTTTCGCCATCATGAGTAGTTAGCCTACAATCTTCCGCACTCTCAATCTGCTTTCCACAACTCTCGCATTGGTTCCACATAGTACACACCTAAGTGAATATTTTAAGATAAGAAACAAAATATAAAATACTTTCCCCAATTAAACGATCTTCAACAACATCTTCAGGTCAGTAATTTCAAAATCAGCCTTCACTTTCTTAGCTTTACTGTTCCCATACCGCGCAAAGCAAGTCTTCATCCCAATCTTACGTGCACCCACCATGTCTCTGTTGGGCATATCACCAAGCATTAAGCAATCCTCAGGTTCAACCTCCAACTTCTTCAAAGCAGCTCTAAAAGGCATTGTACTTGGCTTTAAGCGATGAGTATCCTCATGCGTAACAACAACATCAAAGAAATTACTCAACTGCATTGCCTCTAAACGAATCCAAGCCTTCAAGCGAGGTGCATCCGTAACAATCCCTAGTTTAATTTTTTTCTGCTTCAAAGCCATCAACACCTTCTCAGTATCAGGATACGGGTGCAAGAAACCACCTCGAACAGAACGATAAGCAACTATTCCACAGGCAACCAATCTATAATCAATTTTTCCAGTAACTTTCTTCAAAAACTTCTGAAAAATCTCCTTATCCTCATATCCATACTGATCATAGAGCTTAAACAATAATACTAAAGCCTTTTTTCTATTAATATTCAATCCAGAATCAATCATTGCGTCCATAGCCGCTCCACAGCTCAACTCCTTCATCTTCCAAAAATCAATCAAGGTATTATCCAAGTCAAAAAGAACGGCTTTCATAAAAATAATAATAGTTACTCCTTTAAATAACTAATGTGGACTAGAAAGATATAAAAGTAAGCTTATCCCCAAAACAACCATGGAAACAATCGCTGCAATCCAATGGGCGAAAGAAAAAGAGATATATCAAAAGGCAGCACTTGTTTCACATATTCTAAAACCCATCTTTACCTCCTGTTTCGGTATTACTGATGAAAAAATACTAATTATCGGAGACGAAGGATACGAAAAAAAACGAATCGCTCCCGTAATGGCGATTGCCTACTATCTCGCAGCACGAGAACTCAGACTCAATGCCAAACTCATTCTCCAAAAACCTAAAGAACGAGGTCAAGAAGCAGATGAAGAGGTCATAGAAAGTCTAAAATCACTCCAAGAAAAAAATGTAGTCTTCGTAAACGTCTCAAACAAATTAGGGGGACTTGAAGACATCACAAAGAGTTTTAGAAAGTTCTGCACAAAGAAAAAGCACCGTTTCATCTCAGCAATGTCTCTTGGAGGATTACCCACAGAATCCGTAAGCGAAGTAATAGATGCAATCGACATCGATTACAAACCACTACAATCAAGCCTTAAAATGCTCAGAGACATTCTAGATAAGGGCAAAGTAGTCCACGTCACAAGCAAAGCAGGAACCGATCTCTATTATGGCATTGAAGGCATGAAAGCATTGATGGCAGATGGAGACTACAAAAATCCAGGAACGGGCGGAAATTTCCCCGCAGGAGAAACCTACATCCCCTGCAAAGGCAATAGCAATGTGTATGGTACCGTAGTAATCGATGGCAGTTCAAGAAACCGAAAAGGAACACTAGTCATCAAAAATCCTATCACGCTAACCATTGTTGAAGGATCCATTACCAAAATAGAAGGGGGTAAGGAAGCTAAGGCACTAAAAGAAACGCTAGAATGGGCTGCAAAACGTGCAAAACACCCAAGTACAGTCTACCGGATAGGAGAATTAGGCTTCGGAATGAATCCAAAAGCGAAAATCATAGGCTCTACGCTAGTAGATGAGAAAACACAAGGAACAGCCCACATAGCAATCGGCTCCAATTACTGGATGGGCGGCTCAATCTACGCAATAATACATCTTGATCAGATATTCAGAGACATCGAAGTGGAAGTGGATGGAAAGAAGATCGAGGTGGGATAAGCATCTATCATTTCAGTAAGGGGAGCTCTCCCTCTATCTCAAAAACATTCCCGCCCCATTCTTTGAGGCGGCTATCCAGCTTTTGATATTCTGCTTGAGCTTCTTCAGCACTGCCGCCTTGCTTAAAGACTTTTCTGGCCTGCTGATACTGGATAACCTTCTTTTTTGAGAAGATACGTACACCGTCAACCTCATAGCGTGCAAAAAAAGCAAGATCCCTGTCAGTAAGAGGCATCCCAAACGAAGGATCTACTATTCCCGGTCCAGTCATCGCCATTTTCGTTTTTCCTTTCCTGCGTTTCTTTGATAAGAAAAATGCCCAGGTAGAAAAAGGGTTTGGGGGATTTCATGCCTGGGCCTGACAAATTGCCAGTTGTTACCCTGTAGTAGCACCACCACATATATAAATCTTTCTATTACTTTGTTACTCCAGAGTGATGTTTCCCTATTCTAGGCTAAAAAAGAGCAAAAAACGAAAGCTTTTTATATAAATTATAATTAATGATAGTTATGGATTACTTAAATAAACTTGCCCAACAAATAACCATAGAAAGCGGAACAGTCTATATTCCTGACGAAGTAATCAAGGAAGCGCAAGAGTATATGGACAATGTAAACGCACAATATGGAGGAGGTTTCGGTCCTGCACACTATGTTAGATTGATTGCACACACCGTGTCCACCAAGAACCTAACACCTGATCAAATGCTAAATGCAGCATTAACAGTCCGGCTACTCCAGGCACTAGGTCAACCAATCCAAAAACACCCAACACCTCAATAAGACTTCTTCAACACATCAACTACAGAACTCATCTCAACCATCCTTTCTTCACCACTTTTCATATCGCGAATCTTAACATTACCTTCCTTCAATTCCTGCTGTCCTAGAAACACCACGCTAGGAATCCCCATACTATTAGCAAACTTCAAGTTCTTAGAAATACCGCGGCCCTGCAAATCAACATCAACCTTTAATCCAGCTTTTCGAAGATCCTCAGCAAGCTTCATACTTTCAGTTGCAGTACCAATCGGAATCACAAATACCTGCGTAACCGTTTTCACAACATCTTCTTGCTTTTCAAGCAACGCATCATAAATTCTGTCCAATCCAAATGAAATTCCAACAGCAGGAATACTTTCTCTACCTACAAACTGCCCAATAATCTCATCATAACGACCACCAGAGCAAACAGCAGAAGTAATTTTAGAATCCTTCAAAAACGTCTCATAAATAGTTCCCGTATAATACGACAATCCACGAGCAAGCGAAGGATCAAACGTACAGGAAGCTCCCATTACACTAACCATCGAAAGAACCTCAGAAATTTCAGCTATTCCTTCATTATCCTTCAAAACCGCCTGTAATTTCTTCAATTTATCGTCGTTACTCCCCTCAACAACCAAAGTATCAAATAAGGTATCAATTGCATCCTGGCTAATTCCCTTACCAGCTAATTCCTTTTTTACAACAACCTCTCCAAACTTCTCCAACTTATCAATAGAAAGAATCACTCCATCAATCTTATCCGCAGCAATGCCAGCGTTAGCAACAATTCCATTCAAAATCTTTCTATTATTAATCCTAATATCAATTTCAAATCCTAGTTTAGAAAATGCGGAGTTAACCAAAGCAACAATTTCAGCATCAGCACTCATTGCCCTACATCCAACAACATCAACATCACATTGAACAAACTGCCTATAACGACCAAGAGAAATAGGACCATCTCGAAACACCTGTCCAATCTGATACCGTTTGAACGGCATCTTCAATTGAGGGTTCATCCCAATCACGCGAGCCAAAGGAACTGTTAAATCGTAACGCAATCCCAAATCGCGCTTACCCTGATCCTGCAAAGAGAACATCTCCTTCAAAATCTCAGCGCCGCCAGCATACTTAGAGGTAAGCACATCCGAACGCTCAATCAACGGAGTGTCTAAAGGTGAATAACCATACAACTCAAACGTCTCCCGTAATACCGATGTAATCCGTTCACGAACAATCTGCTGCTCCGGCAAGAAATCGCGAGTACCGCGAGCACCCATCAACTGAAATGTAACCTCTTTCTGAATCTTTTCAACCGTTTTCTCAACCTGCTTAGGCAATTCTCCACTTCCAACGACCATTCTACGAACAGCATCCCGAACAGCTTCAGATGTAGAGGGATAAATACCACGATCTACCTGTTTCTGAATTTCCTCAACAAGACCCTTAGTCAGCCGTATCTGGAGTGTTTCCATTACCATTGTAATGCTTTGGTAATGCTTTCAGTATATAAATGTTTCGGAGAATCCGGAAAGTGCCAGAAATAGAACAATAATTTCTAAGCATGCTCGTTTTAAAGAACTATTCAGGAGAATTGCCTAAAGCTCACATATCGCTAGGAACCCAATGATAGAAATTAGAAAGCATAATCCTCATATTCTCAGAAATACAATTCCGTTTATAAATCTGAATCAGCTTTTTTAATCTTAGAATCAATATCCAACAACTCATCAACTGTAGGATTCTTAATCAATGTATGTGCATCCATCGCTGCTTTAACACGAGAACCAATCTCCAAATAAGAAATACCTCCCTCTAAGAAAGCAGCAACCGCCTTTTCATTTGCAGCATTCAAAACACAAGGCATTGAACCACCCAGTTTTCCAGCCCAATAAGCATAGCCTAAACAAGGAAAACGAGATAGATCAGGAGCAGAAAACGTCAACTCTTTTTGCTTAACCAAATCCAAACCATTCAACGAATCATTCTTAATCCGAGAGGGATGAGACAATGCATACTGAATCGGAATGCGCATATCAGCAACTCCCAACTGTGCCATAACTGACCTATCCTTAAATTCAACTAGAGAATGAACAATACTTTGCGGGTGAATCACCACCTCAATCTGATCATAACCAACCCCATACAACCAGTGAGTTTCAATAACCTCAAACCCCTTGTTCATGAGTGTACTACTGTCAATAGTAATCTTATCGCCCATCTTCCAAGTAGGGTGAGCTAATGCATCCGATAGACTAACAGTCTTCAATTCCTCCAAAGACCTATCCTTAAACGGACCACCTGAACAAGTAAGCGTTATCTTTGAAACAGCATCCATCTTTTCACCATTCAAACATTGAAAAATTGCAGAATGCTCAGAATCAATCGGCATCAACGTAACACCTTTCCTCTTAACCGCATCCATAACCAATGATCCAGCTACAACCAAAGTCTCCTTATTAGCCAACGCAATGTTCTTACCAGCGTTAATAGCTCTAAGCGTAGGAACAACACCACTTGAACCCACCAACGAATTAACAACCGTATCAGCGGAATCAAGTAAAGCAATCTTCGTAACTCCTAAAGCACCCTTCAACACATCAATATCAGCCTTCAAAGAATCAATCAATCTGTCAGCAGCCTCACCATCAGCAACCGCAACAACTTCAGGACTATATGCAGCGATCTGTTCTCGAAGCAAGTCAATATTCTTTCCACACGACAATCCAGCGACTCTAAACTCAGAACTATTAGATTTAATAACATCCAAAGTCTGTACACCTATCGAACCCGTACTTCCAAGAATGCTTATTGATTTCATTTAAACCCTAACGCAACCTTCATAATACCATTAACATCAATACCATGAATCGCATTTAACTGTTTCTTTGTTCCATGATCAACAAACTCATCGCCAATCCCAATAGATTTAATCGGAACCACAACATCATGTGCCTGCAACAACTCTCCAACCGCACTCCCAAAACCACCGAGTAAAGCATTCTCCTCAACCGTAACTACTTTTCTTATTTTTCTAGCAAGCTTTACAATAAGTGAAGCATCCAAGGGCTTAGCAAACCGAGCATTAACAACACAACAGCTAATCTTTTTCTTAGAAAGTGCATCAGCAGCCTCCAGTGCGGCATGAACAATCGGCCCAAACGCAATCACCAACACATCTGTACCTTCTCGAACAACCTCCGCCTTACCCACATCCAATGGCTTCAAGGGACTCGAAATCCCTACTCCCGTTCCCGCTCCCTTCGGATAGCGAATAACACAAGGACTGTTCAAATCAAATGCTGTCTTAACCATTCTAGCAGTTTCATTCTCATCTTTCGGAGACATAATCGTCAAGTTCGGAATAGTACGCAAAAACGAAACATCATACGCACCGTGATGGGTTGCCCCATCCTCGCCCGTCAACCCGGCCCTATCGATTGCAAACACCACCGGCAAATTCATCAAGCAACAATCATGAATAACACTGTCATAAGCGCGCTGTAAAAAAGTACTATACAATCCAACCAACGGTTTCATCCCCGCACTCGCCAAACCTGCAGCAAATGTAGCAGCATGCTGTTCCGCAATCCCCACATCAAAAAACCGATCCGGAAATTCCTTAGCAAATCCATTTAATCCCGTTCCAGGACCCATAGCAGCAGTAATAGCACAAATTCGTTCATCCTCTTTTGCAAGCGAAATCAAAGTACCAACCATCGCCTGAGTATACGTCATGTGGCTAGGCTTACCAGCAGGAGTAAAAGCCTCTCCCGTCTCCAAATCAAAGGGCGCAGCTCCATGAAACTTTTCAGCATCAGAATATGCAGGCTTGTATCCAAGACCCTTTTTAGTTCGCACATGAATAAGAATCGGTCCACGCAACTGCTTAATATTTCTAAAAAGCTTAATCATGGCCTCCATATCATGCCCATCTATCGGTCCAAAATAACGATAGCCAAGTTCCTTAAACAACATTCCTGGTCCCGTAACGGCCTGCAACGATTTCTCAAGCTCCGCAGCACCACTAGCAGCACCCTCACTAAACCCCGATAAAAAGCGCAAAATCTTCCCCCGTGTTTTAGTATAACTTGGATGCATCACCATTTTGTTCAGGTATTGTTTCAACGCACCAACATTAGGCGATATAGACATATTATTATCATTCAATATCACGATCATGTTACTTTTCAAATAACCAGCATGATTCAATCCCTCAAAAGCGAGTCCAGCAGTCATCGCACCATCGCCAATGATTGGAATCACATGATATGATTCCCCCAATAAATCACGCGCCTTAGCAATCCCAATGCCAGCGCTAATGGACGTCGAAGAGTGCCCAGCATCAAACACATCATACTCACTTTCCGAACGCTTCAAAAACCCACTCAACCCACCAAACTGCCGTAACGTACTAAATTGCTTACTACGACCGGTCAACAATTTGTGAGCATACCCCTGATTGCCCACATCAAAAATAATTTTATCAGAAGGAGCATCAAAAGCAGTGTGTAAAGCAATAGTAAGTTCCACAACCCCCAACGGACTAGCCAGATGACCACCCGTTTTAGCAACCGTAGAAAGAATAGTGTATCGTACCTCGCGAGCAAGCATCTTCCGCTGACTAGCACTCAACACCTTCAAATCAGAGGGTGTCTTAATCATTGATAGAAAATTTGTTTTCGGTTTTTCCACACTTCCCCACACACCAAGGACCCTACATCAATTTATAAAGATTATTGTACTACTCTAGTCGATGGACTCATTAGCAAAGTGTATATATGATGGAGAAAAACTAATTCAGGAAAGCTATATAGAGTATACGAGAGAACCACCCTCGAGAGATGGATGTTGGTATGTCCACAATGGCAATAACCAAGGCAATAACCAATCAATCATCCACCATTTCAATATCTATAGCGAAGAATCAATTCAGGAATTCAGAAACCAAAAACTCGACGATTCAGATCTCCAATCTACAGTGAGTCTGCTGTACACCTACAGCGACGGATGCATAAAAAACAAAAAGGCAAAACTAACTCTTGAACAAGTACTCCTACTCTTCCCAGAATACAAAGAAATACTCGGCATCAAATAGAAAACGTTTTTAATAAACGATAAGTTAACTCAAACCATGTACGAATTAATCATTTGCGAAAAACCACAGGCTGCAATGAAAGTAGCCGACGCTCTAGCAGATGGAAAAGCAATCAAAGAAAACAACGCAGGTGTCCCGTATTACAACATCACCCGTGGCAGCCGAGACATCATCGTAGCCTGTGCCGTTGGACATCTATATGGATTAGCTCAAACCGAAGGAAAGAAAGGAGAATTCCCCGTCTTCAACATCGAGTGGCAAGCCTCACATCTCTCAAGAAAAGGAGCAGCCTTTACTAAAAAATATCTAAACACACTAATAAAACTTGCAAAAGGCGCAGATGAATTCACCATAGCAACAGATTATGATGTCGAAGGAGAAGTAATAGGTTGGAATGTAGTAAGATTTGCCTGCAAACAAAAAGATGCAAACCGAATGAAGTTTTCTACTCTGCTAAAAGAAGACCTTCAAGAGGCATACGAACACAAAACCAACCATCTCAATTGGGGCCAAGCAAAAGCTGGAGAAACCAGGCACAAATTGGATTGGTTCCATGGCATAAATTTCTCCAGAGCCTTAACCCACGCAGTAAAGTCAACAGGCGCATTCAAATTAATGTCAACAGGTAGAGTTCAAGGCCCAGCCCTCAAAATAGTAGTAGATCGAGAAAAAGAAATCAAAGCATTTAAACCTGATCCTTTCTGGCAAATACAACTCTTAGGGACGGTAAATAAAGGCAATCTAGAAGCATGGCACGTTGCAGACAAATTTTGGGAAAAAACCAAAGCAGATGCGGTAATGGAAAAGGTGGCCAATAAAACCGAAGGAACAGTAACCGATCTCAAAAAGAAACAATTCAACCAATCCCCACCAACCCCATTCGACCTAACAACATTACAAACAGAATCCTACCGCTGTTTTGGCCTCC
>JAQBWB010000043.1 GCA_027623355.1 Nanobdellota archaeon
TTCGGAATTTTAGACTCAAAAGTCGCTCTGAAGAGCGGGGCTTTGAACCCAAGCGACTTTTGAGTAAAAGAGGAAAATCCTTAACCGTAAGGTATAAATAGGCTTGGAGATAAGGTAGAGTATGATTTTACTTATTAACAATCATAGCATTCATACTAAGAAGATAGCTCGCATCTTGCGTAAGCATAAGGTTGCGTACGTGCAGCTCGATCAGAGTTCGTTATTGCATAAGGTGATTGCTTCTACGGTTTCTGGAGTTATTCTTTCTGGAGGGACACCTGACTTGGATGAGCAGATTAAGTATGGGCAGATTCGAGCTAACATCGCTGCATTGCTACGTTTTAACATCCCCATCTTAGGTATTTGTGAGGGTCATGAGATTATTGCCGAGGCGTATGGTGCTGAGTTGTTGGTGCTGCCTACGAAGCATCAAGATCATGAGCATAAGACTACTCTTAAAATACGCACTAAAATCTTTAAGGGGTTGCCGCGTACTATTGAGATGTATGAGGCTCACTCTAAATTTGTTAAACGTGTTTCTCCTGACTTTTTTATTGCAGCTTCCTCACGTAATGGTAGAATAGAGGCGATGTTTCATAAGAAACGCCCTATTTATTCTGTACAGTTTCATCCTGAAAAATCCGGAGAGTATGGTGAGAAGATATTGATGAATTTTGTTAAGATGTGTAAGAAATAGTTACTTTTTTTTCTTAATTGCTTTTAGTTTCTTGGTTATTGGGATTTTTGCTTGACAGTGCTCGCATTCTATGATATATGCTTTTGTTCCCATATAGGATTTTCTTTTGTAGGGGGTGGTTCCGTCACCCTCTTTGCCGCATTCGGGACAGGTGTAGATTGCTTCTAGATTGATGGATTCTTCGTGTTCCTCTTTCTCTTCGGTGTGATTGCATTCTGGACAGACATATTCTTTCGCTCTGATCTTTACTTTTCCTTTTACTACTGGTTTTCCCATCTTTGCTTTTTTGCATTTAGGACAGTCTTTTCTGTAGACCCAGGCTCTTGCTTTTCCTTTTCCTTCAGCTACCGTTCTATTAGAGAAGTAGATGACCTCATTCATTGATTCGGGTTCGGTTACCATTTATTCCATCTCTTGTAAATCGATACTGATCGCATCTTCATTTACTTTGATAAACGACATAATATGTTTGGTTGTATCAATTACTTTAGTTGTTGTCCTATATTTAAAGTTATGTTTGTTGCAGTAATCGATTATTTGTTCTTTGTCGTTTTTAATAATTACATTGATGGATTTGCTTTTTTTGTGAAGGATGCTATATTGTTTAAGATCAGTCTTTACTTTTTTAGCAAGTTCTTGATAGGCCCATTGTCTGATGGGGAGAACATTAAGTGCTTCTTCTACTTGGTTTCTTTTTTGTTCGTTGAAGGATGATTTTTTGGTTAGCAGTGTTTTGTCGTTTGTTAGGTAGCATCCGCCGTACTTTGCATTGATGGGTTTGTGCTTGCCAAAAGAGCAGATTAGGATGTCGCCGTAGGTTCCATCGCATTCCTCTGTTGCTATGGTTGCGGTGACGTCTAGTAGTACTGTGGTTGTGCTCTTATTGCAGATGCCGTAGATCTTTTTTATGGGATTTTGGACGATGTAGGCCCCTAGCTGATGGTAGATGAAGGCGGCATTCTTTGTGGCTTTGTTTTTTAGATCATCTAGGTCGATTAGGGCATCATTTGTTTTGACTAATTCGTATTCGATGTTTAATGTTTTTGCAGCCTTAAGATAATGTATCCATCCGCCTTGGTCTGGCATGAGAAGTTTCTTGGGTTTTAGTTTCGTTAGGAGCTCGGTGATTGCTTCGTTTCCTGACGAGGTTAGCTGAATATGCTTTTTTGAGGTGTATTTCTTTAGTTGCTCTTCTATTGATTCTTGCATTTGGTTTTAGAATTACGGGATGTTTATAAAGATTCAGGGAATTGTAGGGGGATGGGATATTACGATGAAATATCATCCGGGTATGAGGAGTTGCACAGCGAGGAGCAGCTTTCAAAGATTGCTCTGATTAAGGATCATTTTCAGGTTAAAGAGAATGATACTCTGCTGGATGTTGGGTGTGGTACGGGATTGACTACGGAGCCGTGGAACTGTGTACGTACGGGTGTTGATCCTGCTCCTAGATTGCTTGCTCGGGCTAGAAGTAAGCATAAAATTACGTATGTTGAGGCTGCTGCTGAGTCTTTGCCGTTTGAGGATGATGCTTTTGATGTGGTTATTTCTATAACGGCTATACAGAACTTTTCTGATGTTTCGAAGGGGTTGTCGGAAATTAAACGAGTTGGAAAGAATCGGTTTGTGTTGAGCTTTCTTAAGAAGAGTTCTCAGGCTGAATTGATTGAAGAATTGATTCGTTCTCTGTTTGTGGTTGACTCTTTGATAATAGAAGCTAAGGATGTTATTTTCTTTTGTTCTGTTGATTGATTCTTTTTTAGGATACAAATATTTATATAGTTATTTTGATCATATTGTATTGGTGATGTCAATGGTGCTTAATTGGTATGCGATTGTAGGTGCAGGAGTTATTAATATGGTTCTAGGCGGATTTTGGTATAGTCCGTTATTATTTGGGAAGCAGTGGGTTAAGCTGATGGGATTTTCTAAAGGCGATATAGCAAAGATGAAGAAGAAGCCTATGGGCGGTACGTTTGCTGCCGGGTTTATTGCTTCTTTAGTCATGGCGTATGTTCTTGCGCATTTCGTTACATATACTCAGGCAGTTGGCCCGGTTATGGGTGCAATTACTGGATTTTGGATCTGGTTAGGGTTCATCGCTCCCGTGATTATTGGGTCGGTGCTGTGGGAGGGTAGATCTACTCGACTGTATTTGTTGAACGTTTCGTATTGGTTAGTGTTACTGCTGATTAACGGAGCAATCCTTGCCTCATTTTGAGGCTTTTTTTCTTCTTCTAAAACAGAAAGCTATAAAAGAGGCTAGTTGTTTTTCTTGCTTATGAACGTAGATCCAGAGGTTGAAAATCTCGCTGAGAGTTTGATGAAGTCGGGCCTTGCTTCAAGTCTCGAAGATGCTATTCCTAAGGCTGAAAAAATGTTAAATAAGGATAAAAAGAAACCTGTTGAAGAAGCTGCGGGGGATCAAGTAAGCAGCGATACTCCTGATGTTGGCCAGACTCGGTTGTCTGAGCATCAAGAGGATGCGTGATTATGCATAAAAACTATTGTTTCTCTAACATTCTCGGAATATTTATATTTAATGAACATCTTAAGGTAATTAAAAGTGAATTGTTCACTAATAATGAACAATATCTCTCATCTCCGCAGACCAAGGCTGCTTTGAGTAAACAGTATCATGCTGTTGAGCCTACCGGTAAGTCCCTTGATCGGATACATGAACATTTCTCGGATGTGAAGTATGACTCTTCTTTTGTTGCTCGAAATATTGAGTTAACGAAGCTTCATGTTAAGGAGTCAGTAAATGAGGATAATATGATTATTCAGAGTGTTTCCTCATTAATGGAGCTTACCACCATCTTGAATATGTTACTTAAGCGATTACGAGAATGGTATGGGATGTATAACCCTGAAACAGAAAGGGCTATTGAGGAGCAGGAGACGTTTGTTCATGAAATTCTTTCTAAGGATAGAAAGCAGTTGCTTGATCGGTTGGAAACTTCTGAAAGGGAATCTATGGGGGGGGAGATTGCTAAAAAAGATGTTGATGCTATTTTATTTTTAGCAAAGCAGATTGAGCATTTACGATTGTTTAAAGTCAGGCAGGAGGGGTATCTTGAGGAGATTATGAAAAAGTTCTGTCCGAATATTACGGTATTGGCTGGAAGTTTCTTAGGCGCTAAATTAATTCATCAGGCTGGATCTTTAAAGCAGTTGGTTGGATTTCCTTCCTCTACGGTTCAGGTACTTGGTGCTGAAAAGGCATTGTTTAGACACATGAAGACGGGTGCACGTTCGCCGAGACATGGATATATTGCAGCTCATCCCCTCCTTGCTAGCGCAGTTTCTGCAATGCACGGTAAGATTGCTCGAGGACTTGCTGATAAGATTTTGTTATGTGCTAAGATTGATTATTTCAAAGGAGAATTTATTGCTGATAAACTGTTAAAAGAGCTTGAGAGGAAGTTTAAATGAAACCTACCCCTGTTTTTGATGTCTTTATTGACTACCGTAAGAGATTGTTTACGAAAAATTTAGTTAAGGGTGTGCAGGTGTACGGCGAGAAGCTGGTTGCTGAAAAGGGCACTGAATTTAGAGAGTGGAATGTACGTCGTTCTAAGTTAGCTGCTGCTATTGAGAAGGGATGTCCTAATATCTTTTTGCGCCCTGGGCAGCGAGTGCTGTATTTGGGTTGTTCAACTGGGACAACGGTTTCACACGTATCTGATCTTGTTGGGAAGAATGGTTTAGTGTTTGCATTAGACTTTGCTCCTCGTGTTATGAGGGAGATGGTGTTTGTTGCTATGGACAGAGGTAATATCGCTCCTATTTTAGGTGATGCTAATCAGCCTGCAACCTATCAGGATAGAGTTTCTCCTGTAGATATTGTGTATCAGGATGTTGCACAACGGAATCAGGTTTCTGTGTTCTTAAAAAATATTGATATGTACTTGAAGCCAGAGGGGTATGCCTTATTGGCTGTTAAGGCTCGTTCTATTGATGTTACTCGTAAACCTAAGGGCATTTTCGCTGAGGTTAAGGCTGAACTTGAGAGAACGCTTACTATTGTTGACTTTCGTACGTTAGATCCCTTAGAAAAGGATCATGCATTCTTTATTTGTAAGAAAAAATAGGTTGTACTATGAAAACGGTTATGGCTTTTGGTTCGTTTGATGTTGTGCATGCTGGGCATAGTCATTACCTTGCTGAGGCTAAGAAGCTGGGTCATTTGATTGTAGTTGTTGCTCGTTCATCTAATATTTCTAAATTTAAAGGGTTTGAACCTCAGTATTCTGATGCTGAACGTGTTTCTCATGTTGCTGCATGGGGGATTGCTGATGAGGTTGTGTTGGGGAATTCTGGTGATGTGTATTCTATTGTAAAAGAGAGAAAACCTGATACTCTTGCTTTGGGGTATGATCAGCGGCCAACTGACGATGTTATTCGTTCTAAAGTAGGTTCGATTGAGATTGTTCGTATTAGTGCTTTCAAACCTGAAGAGTTTAAGAGTAGTAAGTTGAAATTGAGAAGTTGAAATTGAGTTAGTTATTCGTTGATCTTTGCTTCAAGGTTTTCTATGTTCCAACTTTTTACATCGATGTAGGGATGATATTTTATGGCACCTTGATGAAATTCTCTATTTTATGTTGACTGGTGAAAGAGTGTTTAAGGAAGAAATTAGTTCGATGTTTGGTACTAATCTTATTTGTGAATATCCTCTTTCACCTTCTACGGTTCGGAGGCATATCAATCCTTGGATTGATGGGGTTGTGATGAAGCTTCTTGAGAAAGAACCTGAAGATCGTTATCAGACTGCAAAAAAAGTTGTGGATGTTATTGATTCTGGTCTTGAACAAGGTAAAAAAATTCCGAATTATCCCCGCCCTAAAGGGCGGGGCTTTACCATTCGGAATTTTAGACTCAAAAGTCGCTCTGAAGAGCGGGGCTTTGAACCCAAGCGACTTGTGAGTAATGTTTAAATAGTGCTTTTTGTTTCTTTTCTGTATGAGTACTGGATTGTTTGTTGGTCGGTTTCAGCCTTTTCATCGCGGTCATTTAGCTGATGTTAAACTTGTTTTATCACAGTGTGATGAGGTTATTATTGTTGTGGGTTCGGCTCAGGAATCTCGAACTGCTGAAAATCCGTTTACGGCTGAGGAGCGGTGTGAGTTGATTGATGCTTCGCTTGCCTCTGAACATATTTCTGCGTACCAGATTGTTGTTTTGGAAGATATTAACGAGGATGAGCGGTGGGTTGATTATGTAACTGAGCACGTTGGTTCGTTTGATAAAGTCTATACCGGTAATTCACATGTTGGTTCTTTATTTTCTGCTAAAGGTGTAAGTGTGGTTACGGTTCCGTTAATTGATGAGATTGCTGCAACGAAAATACGTTCTTTGATTACGGGCGGTGAATCTTGGGAAGAGATGGTGCCGGATGCTGTTGCCCGTAAAATAAAAACACTAGATTTAAAAAAGCACGTTCATTGATAGTGGTATGTTAAACGTTGAAAAGATTCGTAAAGATTTTCCTTCTATTAGTTCGGATAGGATTTACTTTGATTCTGGTTGTATGTCCTTGAAGCCTCAATGTGTTATTGATGCTTTGACTGCGTATTATTCATCTTATCCGGGATGTGCTGGTAGAAGTTCGCATCAGTTCTCTGAGAAAGTTGAGGTGGGTGTTCATGGTGCTCGTGAGGCTATTCGTACCTTAATTGGAGCTGTGGATTCGAACGAGGTTGTGTTTACTAAAAATACGACTGAGGGTATTAACTTGGTTGCTAACAGCATAGGATTGAAAAAGGGAGATACCGTGGTATTGTCGGATAAAGAGCATAACTCTAACTTGATTCCTTGGTTAAAACTCGCTCAGAAAGGTATTGTTGTGAAGCAGGTGAAATCTAAAAAGGATAATACGTTTGATCTTTCTGCTTTTGAGAAGATCATGGATGATTCTGTTAAGATGGTTTCTGTAGTTGGGACTTCGAACTTGGATGGTGTTACTAATCCTTTGAAGGATATTTCAGCTGTTACACATAAACATGGTGCCTCTCTTTTAGTTGATGGGGCTCAGTTGGTGCCAAGTCATCCCGTTGATGTTCGCAAGATGGATATTGACTTTCTTTCGTATTCTGGACATAAGGCAATGGGTCCTACGGGAACTGGAGTATTGTATGGTAAGATGGAAGCTTTAGAGAAGCTGGATACGTTCATGTTAGGTGGGGAGACGGTTCAGTGGAGTGCTTATGACGATTACCAACTTGAATCTATTCCTGCTCGTTTTGAGGCTGGATTGCAGCATTATGCCGGGATTATTGGATTGGGAGTCGCTACTAAGTATTTAGCTAAGATTGGGTTGTCTGATGTTGAAAAACATGAGACTTTGCTTAATGAGCGGTTGAGTGCTGGTTTAGATGATTTAGGATTGCCGATTATTGGTCCTGCTGCTGCATTACGTTCTGGTATTGCTTCTTTTCTTGTGGAGGGTATGGCGCCGAATGATGTTGCCATAATGCTTGATAAAAGTGCTAATATGATGGTTCGTTCGGGAGTGCATTGTGTGCATAGCTGGTTTAATAGTCGTGGTTTGAAGAATGGTTCTGTACGTGCATCCCTGTATGTGTATAATACACTCGAGGAAGTTGATCTTTTCTTAGAAGAGATGAAGCATGTTTTGAAGTTGTGTTAATCATCAAAATAGTCTTCGAACTCGAAGTTTTTTTGGTAGGGCTCGAAGGTGCAATTGCCTTTATTTTCTATGACGTTTCCCACCATGTGTTCCTTTAACATGCCTATGAACTTGGTGCAGTCGGTACATCTTCTAAAACAGGTTCCGATTTCTACATCGAATTCTTTTTCGCCTATCTGTTTTATTTTTGTAGGGACTTCGGCGTAGGCGTCGAATCGTTTGTGGATATTTCTTACGAAGGAGGTGTCTTGAATCTTATCTGATAGTTTGATGTGTAGGGTGCATTTCTTGGGTGCGTGGAAATCTACTACCTCTTTGGTGACTTGGAGGCAATGTGCGCTTGTTAATCTGAACTTGTCGTTTTGTTTTTTCTTGATGGCATAGCTTGGTAGTTTAATGCTGCCGTCAGGGTTGAATTCCATCTAAAAAAAAGCTTGTGGGGATATTTATAGGTGTTGGTTTTGGGCAAAAAGGACAACAGAAACGATATCCTTAACTATCTTCAAGTGATAAATATATTTATAAAGAAAAATACATTTCTAGAGCTATGGAATTTGATGGTGATGATGGAATATCTTTTGAAACTGGTAGCGCCGAAGTGGTGGATCTTCGGGCAAAGTATATTGCAGATCATTTTAGTGATGCTAATCAAAAAATAGCGTTTCTAACTCACTTTAAGCGAAATCCATTGGGTGTGCAGAAGGAGATGAACAATTGGTATCTCGAACAGGTTGCTGGCGACCCCTCTGCTCTTCGAACCTTGAGAGTTGATCTCGAAAAAGAACTGTATCCTGAAGCGGCCGAGATTAATAGTGGTACGTATGATGAACTAAAGGATGTTGCTTTTTTTATGCATGGCGATATCCTACCGGGTAAACATTTTAATCTGGATAATCCAGAAACATGGAATCGTGAAATATTGAAATTGCACAAAACAAACACCCTTATTAAAGAGACATTGGAGTATGCACAGAGAACGGGGATTATGAACTCTGGTCGTCCTCGAGAGGTTGCATTAGAGCTATACGATCATTTATTGCGAGAATTTTCAGAAAGTGAATCAACTTCTCTCAGTCCGGGAACAGACAAATCTTTAGGAAATTATTTTGAGGCAGGGGGAAATTGTAGACATAAAGCATCACATCTTCAGCTGATGTTACAGGAAGCAGGTATTGCAAGTAGATATCTTCGAGTACAATCGGGTATTGAGTGGATTCAAGGAGATATAAGTTGGTATGGCAGACATGCTATAGTGGAGGTAGACATTGAACAAAATGGGATGTATGCTCTCCTCTTGGATCCTAATCAACAATTAAGAGGAACTAGGACGGAGTTGAACTTTTCTCAATATAGAGGGGACTTAACATTTATACCTCGGAGCTTGTTAGGGATGAGGGTACTTGATGAAGATGCCAAACCACATGAAGAGTTTGGCATTGATGCTGCAACAGGAGCGAAAAAATATGCAATTCCTCGTGAACATGCTAATGTGGTTTGGAGACCAAAATCTGTAGTGGATTAGGGTCCGATTTCTACACCTAGTTCTTCTTGACAACGCTGAGGCATAGTAGAATTATCTTGGGGTGGCCACAAACTATGCCTGTTATTTATTTGTGGTCACCTACCTAGGCCTTGCGATCTTATACGTGTGTCGCAGAAACACAAAAGCTTATAACTTAGACTTTATCCTGAATGGTAGAGCTGGAATGGAATTTAATTTAATTGAATCGTGGAGCGAGATGAAAGCAATTGATGGCCTTGCGCTAGATATGTTTGGCGAGCCTTTGGGAGCCTCAATTGCTAAACTTGAATACGGTCCGACTATTGTTTATATGCAGGCAAACTATAATCCTCGTCCTAGCTCTAGTGTAGAGGCTAGTTTTTTTATTCATTCTAATGAAGTACTGGATGATTCTAATCAATTACGGTGGACTGCGCTTACAGATGAGGGCATCACCCTTAGCAACGCTGATGATAGAGAGCATCATCATTTGATGAACTCAGACCCTGAACAGATCGCTCGCCATTTAGCTGTAATTGGTAATGGTGTAGGTGGCCTCCTCCCAGCATTTCGAGAAGTTCCTGTTTCTGCCGCATTTTTTGAACGAGAGCTTGCAACTTTGGAGAGAGTTCAAGAGACAGCAGATAGGCTTAGGTCGGGACAATCAATAGCAGCAGATCTACAATTATTCTGGATAGGTAATCACAAAAAATAGTTTAATCTGGTCCTATTTTAATTGATGGTATCTATTTTTTCTTTCTTTTGAGGCTCAGTAGAAAGTCTCACTTCGTTCGGATTACCAGCTTCGAAATCTTGCTTCTAGGATATTAAGG
>JAQBWB010000044.1 GCA_027623355.1 Nanobdellota archaeon
GTAAAGCCCCGCCCTTTAGGGCGGGGATAATTCGGAATTTTTTTACAAATCCATACTCTGCAGCTACTCCTTGTGGCAACAAATCATTTAGCAACTATTATAAACCCCCTTTGCTCATAGTCACCATGAAACCCTTAATAGTATATGCACATCCTCCTGGAGACTGTCATTGCTCCATGATGTTAGAGGAGACAACAAAATACCTTACCAAACATAAAGTCAAATATGATCTCTTAGATTTGTACAAAATAAACTACGATCCCATTCTTCATACCGATGAACTCTACACCTCAGGCAATCGCAAAGTATCCGATCAAAACAAGAAATTCCAAGCGATGGTATCAAGCACCAACAAACTCATCTTCATCCATCCCGTCTGGTGGAACTCAACTCCAGCAATCCTAAAAGGATTCTTCGACAAAGTCTTTACCGCACATTTTGCCTTCAAATTCGTAAAACCAAAATTCAGCCCCATTGCAATTCCAGTACCGCTACTTAGGGGAAAGAAAGCAATAGTCTTCATGTCCGGCGGAACAAATAAACTACTCTCATTATTCTTCACCGGATGGCGAGTAAGAAAGGTAGTCCAAAAAGACACACTACAATTCTTCGGAATCAAAACAAAAACCTATCTCATGGGTTCAGCAACTCAAATGACTGAGAAACATAAGAAACTCGCACCTAAAATGGCAGATTCTGCCCTAAAATGGCTTCTCAAATAGTTAGTTTTAAAAACAAGTTCAGATTGCAATACTTTCATGGCAAAGAAACTTGCAAATAAAGTGAATAAAGAACTCCTAAGCGAGCAAGACATTAAAGAGAAAGGCCTGAACAAGAAAGATTTCTCAGCTTCATGGAACGGTAGAATCAATATTCTTAATCCTGAAAAATCTCTCATCGCAGAGAAAACGCATATGGCAAAAGAAGGCGAATACGCCATCAAAGTCCGTTAATTCTCATGAATCCTAACGAGTACCTAAAACAAGAACAAGAACTTCTAACGTTAGTTCCAACAAAACGAGAAATGCTAGAACTTCTAGTAGAATACGGCAAACAACTTGGAGACTTCCCAAAAACCGAAGAAAAGGAAGAAAACAGCGTTCCCGGCTGCGTCTCAAATGTATACATCATTGCATCCATAAAAGCAAACAAGATCCACTTCCAAGCCCGTTCAGACTCATTAATAGTGCGCGGCTATCTCTACATCATCATAAAAGCGCTAGAGGGCCTCACTGCAGAAGAAATAATCAATATCCAACCCACAATCGAAGAATTCCTCAAGGTAACAAAGATATCCGAGTCCACCCTCCATTCAAGAGCAAATGCCTTTGGCAATATCTATAGGGTAATGAAGGATAAGGCAATCACCCTAACCAAGAACGCTGACACCCATAGAGGCGAATGAGTTCACAGGACTCACAAGCTCACCGTGCCTCAGCGTTCACATAGAGCACAAAGCTTTAAAAACACATCCAAAACAATAAACTAAAATGGCAGAAGAACCACAAAAAAAAGCAGCAAAAGGCATCTGGCAACTCTATGATGTAAAAGGAGACACACTTACTCGTAAGAACACATTCTCCCCAAAAGCAGGAAAAGGCTACTTTATGGCAAAACACAAAGATCGTGCAACCTGCGGACATTCAGGATACACCGAATTCGCATCAGCAGATAAGAGCAAAACCTGAAGCAAAACCTGAATCCAAGGAAGAATCCAAGGAAGAATCCAAGGAAGAATCCAAGGAAGAATCCAAGGAAGAATCCGAGGAAGAATTCAAACCTGAAGCAAAATCTGAATAATTCTCTCTTTTACGCCAAATTCTACAAAAGATTTATATATAATATTGGCCTATTTCATCAATTAAGGGGATTTAGGAGCAGTTCAACTAAAGCTCATATACTAAATGTAGGTGGAAGAAATGACAGAAGTAGAATTTTACGACGTAAAAACAAAGGATAAATTTAAGACAAGCGAATTTGATGTAAGAGAAAAGACATCAACAAACGAAAACACAGGAAACACCACAACCAGATTCTTTGCAGTAGCAAAATCACCAGCTGGAACTCACGAATGCTGGAGAGTCTTAGGAAAAAACGACGCTGAAAAGTACCAAGCTGAAGCAAAAAAAGCTGTGTAAGCAGCCTTTTTCTTTTCATTTTTTCTGAACATTCAAACAATACACTTCTAGAAAGGTTTATAAATAGTGAACGTTTTCTACAATCATGGAAATCGAAAAAATATTTACCAAACAAAACCTCAGAATTCTACACATACTTGAACAAGGTCCTTCTCACCTAAGAGAAATAGCAGATAAACTCAAAATTTCACCTGCAAAAGTGCACGGTGCGATCACTCTTTTCAGCAAACACAACCTGATCAACGAACAAAAAGAAAAAAACCGAAGAGTAATAACGCTAAACACCAAAAGCGATCTCATCCAGGGACTAGATCAAATGCTAAGTAAGAAAGAAACCAATCGAGATACCAACATCAACCTCTTCGACACCATCTCTCCGCTAGATTTCCGCTATTATGGCAGAAATGAAAAAGTAAAGAAAAAACTCCGACCCTATCTCTCAGAGCAAGCCTTCGTGAAATATCTAGCAAAGGTAGAGTCCGCGCTAACAAAAACCCTCTCCGAAATGAACATCTGCAGCAAGGAGGTAGCAGCCGAGGTAGAACAAGCCTCTAAGCAAATTACCGCGCAAGAAGTCTACGAAGAGGAAGATCGCATTAAGCACAACATCAGAGCATTAGCAAACGCAATAAGAAATAGAGTTTCCGATAAAGCAAAGCCCTATGTACACTTCACAACAACCTCACACGACATCATCTGCTCAGCAGACGCCGCACGTTGTAAAGATTTCACTCTTGAAGTACTAATCCCTGCACTAGAGCAATTAATGCAGAGCTTAATTCATCTTGCGCAAAGAGAAAAGCAAACACTTCAAATAGGCAGAACCCACGGCCAACACGCAGAACCCATCACTTTCGGTTTCGCCGTAGCACAGTACGTTTCGAGACTAGGTTCAAGAATAAAGCAAATAGAAAAAGCTGCAAAGAATCTAAGGGGAAAGATCGCAGGAGCCGTAGGAGCCTACAATGCTTCAACCCTTTTCTTTAACGACCCAGAAGACTTTGAACGCAAAGTTCTAGCCAAAATGGGACTCAAAGCATCCCCTATAAGCACTCAGGTAGTAGAAGCAGAATATTTCGCAGACTTCATCCATGCAATAACATCATGTTTCGGAGTTCTAGCAAATGTAGCAGATGATATGAGAAATCTTCAACGAACCGAAATTTCAGAAGTAGCAGAACTCTTCGAATCAAAGCAAGTAGGCTCCTCAACAATGCCCCATAAACGCAACCCCATCAACTTCGAAAACGTAAAGAGCATGTGGAAAGAGTTCATGCCCCGTATGACAACCATGTACATGGATCAAATTTCAGAGCATCAACGCGATCTAACCAATAGTGCCTCACAACGCTTTGTAACAGAAACCCTAGCAGCACTATATCTTTCAACAACCAGACTACAACGCACCATGAGTAAATTAGTAGTAGATAAACCAAATCTAGAAAAAAACTTCAACACTCATAAGGACATGATAACAGCAGAACCGGCCTACATCCTCCTAGCAGCCCATGGTCATCCCGATGCACATGAGTACGTGCGCGAATTAACCCTAGAATCACAGAAAACAAACACCTCTTTTAGCGAATTACTCTTTAAAGACAAACAGATGAAACCCTATCTAGCAAAGTTCAACAAAACCCAGCTAGCAATTCTCCAAAAACCCGAAAACTACACAGGAATTGCATCCGAAAAAGTAGAAAAGATCTGCAATTTCTGGAAGAAAGAGTTGAAAATCTAACCCAACTGCTTGTTCTTCTTAACCGCAGCTTCTAACGTAGAACTAAATACTTTCTCCAATCCTGCTTTCTCCAAAACCTTCCTACCTTCTATAGTAGAACCGCCAGGACTAGAAACCATCGTAATCAAATCATCAGCACTCATTCCCGTCTGCTGCATCTGAATGGCAGTCCCTTTAGCAGTCTGTAACATCAATTTCCAAGCCAATTCAGAACTCAACCCTTGTTTCTCAGCACTTTTAACCATAATCTTAAACAAATACGCCATGAATGCAGGACCGCTACCCGACAACGCTGAAACAACATCAATGTCCTTTTCAGAAACCTTGACTGCAACACCCGCAACATTCAACAAATCAGAAATCATCTGGGCTTCTTTCTTACTAACTTTTGTTCCAAGCGCATAGCCAGCAGCCATCTCTCCAACCAAGCACGGAGTGTTAGGCATAACGCGAACAACTGAAGTATCTAAAGTAGATTCAAGTGTCTCCAACGTAATTCCAGCAGCAATAGAAACAACCAACTTACCAGAAACATGATCCTTAATCTCATCCATTACTCTAACAACATCCTTAGGTTTTACACAAACAAACACAATCGAACTCTCCTGAACTACAGAAACATTCGATTGACTTACAAACACATCCACTTTAGAACGCAAATGCTCCAATTTTTCAACATTCCTATCCGATACAGAAATAACCGAAGCAACCTTTGCTTTAGAAAAAGCTACAATCAAAGCAGTAGCCATGTTACCAGCACCAATAAAACCTATTTTGTGAACCATAACCTCTACAGATAACTTCCATTTTATAATGCTTTTGCTCCAACATCAAAAGAAAATTTTATAAAGAATACAACCATTCTAAAATCAGGTGATACCATGACTAAAATAACATTATTCGCAAACGAAGCCTGCCCGTATTGCCAGAAAGTAATCGCAGCACTAAAAGCACACAATAAAGAATACGAATTTGTAGAAATTCCTATGGACCGCAGCCAAAGACCTGCAACCGAACACAATGGAAAAACGTATGCCGATCTCTTCAACGACAATGTCAGCATCCCAAAAATGATCATTGAAAACGGAGAACAAAAGAAATTCTTCGACAGCCAAGACATGATTGATCACCTAGAAAATGAATGATGCCCTACTAGCAATTCTTTCAATAATCGGCCTCTTCGGTGTCTATTGGGCATTGATGGGACAATGGAAGCACAACGCACAGTTCAACCCTCCACCAAAAGAACACCCACAAGAACACCCAAAAGAACACCCAAAAGAACACCCAAAAGAACACCCAAAAGAACACCCAAAAGAACACCCAAAAGAGAAAAAAAACTGAACCAAAACTATTTATATCACCCCACCCTACCTCATCTATCAAAAGGGTGAGACTATAAAACCAAAATTGCTTCTTTTCGACTTAAACGGAGTCCTCGTAGATACAAGTCAACCATCTTGCGCAGCCATCAAAAAAACAGCAGAATTTTTTCTAGGCAGAGTTCTAGACGATAATATCATAGATTCAGCACCCGGTAATGGATTAGACGAATGCTACGAGACATGTGAAAAATTAATTCTCAATAATGGTGGCTACTCAATCAGAAAACATTCAATAATGAAAAAATTCCAAGAATACTATCAAGGAAGAAATTTCAATGGTCACATTCTCGATGAAAAACCGCTAGTGGACAAAAAAATGCTCCAATCGCTTAAACGCTACACCCTCACCATAGCAACGGAGAGAAGCGAAAAAGATGCAGAATTTTCACTTCAAAGAGCAGGACTCCTCCCCTTCTTCAAACACATTGTCAGCTATAATAATCCAGACGAAGAAGCCCCACCCGCATCATATCTAGAAAAAACAATAAAAAAACTAAAAGCAACAAAAGAATCAACCATGTTCATCGGTGGGCATCCATACGGTTTACAAGTATCTCAAGAAGCAGCAATTCCCTATATAGCAATCATCAATGCAAGGCAAGGAAAAGAAAGCAGAGATGCTCTGAAAGTTGCAGGGGCACATGCAGCTCTAGACTCATTCAAGAAAATCAAAGATGTTTTATAGCAGTACAGAATTCTAAAACCATGATACCCATACTCGATTTCGACGGAGTAGTAGTCGATAGCGTTCTAGATGGTTTCATCATCTCCTACGACACCTTTCTGAAAGAATTCAAACAAAGCAAGAAAGATTTCCTAGTAAAAGACATGCACCATCTTCAGCAGCAAAAACCTGAACAAATTGAACAATTCAGCAAGCTAAGACCCTTTCTCAAGTATGGTGGAGACTACATTCTCATGCACTACGCAATCGACAAACAACTCGACATAACTAAAATGCAACAATTCACCGATTTAAGAGAGCAATTTAAAGAAAAAATAGACCCATGGTCCAACCAAGTACATGTCAGCAGAGATATCATCATGAAAGACGACCTCCAAGGATGGATGCAACTTTCCCCCCCTTTCGAAAAAGTGATGCAGCTCATGAACACTACAAAGAAAACCCTCTACATCGCAAGCGCAAATGAAAAAAAGACAATTATCGAGATGCTCAACTTCTACAACATCAAATTTCCAGAAGAAAAAATCTTCGACTGTAATTTTGCCAAAGAAAAAGTAAAAATCATGCAACACATCAAAGAACTAGAGCAATGCGAATTCAAAGAACTACTCTTCATCGATGACCAGGTAGAACACCTAAAAAACACCCAACATCTCGGCATCCAGGTAGGACTAGCAACCTGGGGCTACTGTAACGAGCAACAAAAAGAAGAGGCTACTAAAAATAACATCCCCCTCCTAACGCTTAATGACGAGATATTCTAAAATCGATTGTATAACCAGACAACAATCCATCCGCCGATAAACGCATCGACAAACCCATAAAACATGCCGATAATCGCACCTATAACCGAAACCCGATACCCTGGATACAGAGATATCAATAACTCAGTAAACGCATCCCCATAACCTGAAAATACGAGTGCAAGTAAAGTGATAAAAAATACTGCCAGACCCCATACTAATCCAACTGCCATTCCTGCTGCAAACGGTTTTGCTTTCCCCATGTTCACTCCTCCGAGCTAAAGCTCTAGATACAATTAGCAACTAACATATATAAATTTATTCCATCAATGTATGTGCATAGCATCCTAAGGTCGAAATTCTTTCACCTTCAAAAGCAGGTGCGTTGCGAGGGATCGCCCCCTGCGGGGACGCAGCACCTTCAAGGGATAATCTCAGGAATTTCGAAGATGGTTGCTTTAGCAGCCTACGAACGCTAGTGACTATGCTATGCACATACCCATCAATTTCGAGTAAAGGGATCAGGATAGTGGAGAAGCTTAGCATAAGCGATCGCATCCCCTTCTGCCTTGGCAGCAATAAGGGGATCATCATCCTTACTCAGGGTTATTGAACTAAGCATAAGATCCAATAAAATCTTTTTATTCGGTGCATGCAAAAAATTTCTTGCCAAATCATTTATGCCATCTACATAATAGGAAAAAATAGATGAAAGATCTGAAAAAACCTTACGATCATACGGAGGAATATCTTTAGAACATGATAGCGTGTGATAGCAAGACTCCCCAAAACCCGAAGTTGAAGGATCAGCATCAGGATAGGTGCCAGCCCAAAAAAGACTATGATCTGCAATATACTGGTGAAGAGCCCTTACCGTTTGAGGATTAGTCTCTCCACTAAGAAGTATGTCCATCATGTACAGCGGTTTGACACTACTAGTCATATTCTCCAAATCCCTAATCTTCTCTCTAAAACGTCTAACCTCCCAAGGTGCACTATCAGCACTTGCAAAGCGATTAAGCAAATTGCCAATATAATTAATGGTGTCGGGATTATTGTGCTTTCGATCGATATAAAATGTCTTAATGGCTAAAAGCATGAAAAGGCTGTCTAAGGGAAGGAGGACTATCTGTCCAATATCAGCATAGACTTCCTGAGTTAATATATCGACCTCATTGGTGAATGTCAAATCATCAAGATTTTTTCTTAATGGAATATTTGCTACCTTAAAAGCAACTTTCCCAATTCTCTCCTGCATTGTGGCCATGGCGATCATCCAAATAACAAAAACTTAACTCACTAATCTAGGCAGCACCGCTGCAACCACATGCAACAAAAATCCGCTTGCCAATACTATAAAAAACACCGGCTTACTCCAAGCAAGTACCTTCTTCCCATCCAACTGCCAGATAGGGATCATATTAAATAATGCCAACCACGTGTTAATCATAAATCCATAGCGAGCAAACGTAGAAATAAATTCGTTAGGATACAAAACAAACACCACTAAAAAAACGACCGCCAACACCAAATTAGTTACAGGACCAGCAACCGCGATTTTACCGTTTCTTCTTCTACCAACCGGCCCAGCAATCATGACCGCTCCAGGAGCTGCAAAAATAAAGCCAAGAAAGCTAAGTAACACCGCCATCATCAACATCCCATTAAAAGCGCGAAATTCAGCATAACAACCAAATCGCTGTGCGACAATCTTATGCGCAAGCTCATGAAAAATAAATCCAATCCCCACCGTTAAAGCAGAGATAACAAAGAAACCTGAAAAACCAGCATCCAAGAACGATCCCGAAAGAACCATAGCAAATGCAAACGAGATTACAATCCAAGCTTTAATCAAATCCTGAATCTCCTCTCGTGACGTAGAAATACTTCCAATACGAATCGGTTTAGCACCGTGCAGGGGGTAAGGTTGGTTCATCGCTTATCACGTCTCAACTTAGAGCAAAGTCTTTCTAAAGTATCAATCTTGCGCATCAATTCCAACTTCTCCTTGTCCCCACGTTCAAGCAACTTAGCATAACTCTCCAATTGGAAATCTTCATTTTTAATACTTTTGCTAATCACTCGAAATTTATCCAATTCACTTCCTAAAGACCCAGTCTGAGTAACCAACACTGCAAGCTGATTATTCATCTTATTATACGTCTCAGCGTCATGCTTAACCTTATCCATCTGCAACTGCAATTCCTTATCTAACTCCTCCTCAAACTTCTTCATAATTTTGGTCTGCAACTGAGATTTCAATAACTTAAAGTCATAGACCTCTTTCTTAAAATCCTCCTTAGACTCAGATATCACGCCCATATCAGCCTTCAACGTAACAAGAAATTCATTCTGCTGCTCCCGAACCTCAGCAAGCTGCCGACCCAAAGCGAGTACGCCATCAGAGAGCGAAGTAACACTAGCCTCCTGATCAATCACACTTTTACGCAGTACATCAAGATCATCCTTAATCTGCATCAACCCTTTAATACGTGCAATCATAAGAAAAGTGAATCAAGAAAGGTATAAAAATCTGCCTAAACATCAGACTCAGTAGAAAGTCCTGGTTACCGGCTTTAAGTCGAAATCCTCATGATACAAA
>JAQBWB010000045.1 GCA_027623355.1 Nanobdellota archaeon
CCCGAACATCCAAGTCTTTTGATAGCATCCGAGGGTCTTCATCTACAAACCAATTATAGAATTGCTTTATGCAGCACCTATAATCGGCTTTTGTTGCATCACTTAGGTCAACTCTTTGGTTGATTGCTGCTACAGCCGTTATTATATCCAACTTGTCTAATGTGTCCATGTCCTTATCGATTTGTGCTGCTAGTTTACGGAGTTGACAAGTTAGTTTTGCGATTCTCAAAAACCCGTTGTTCTTTGCGAACAGATGGTTCTGAAATCCGGTTATCAGCTCACGGTTTTTGTGACTTATTGGCGCCTTGCGAAGCGCCTCAAGTTCCTTCTGAAACGCTTTCTCCCTATTGGGGTATATACTCATACTTCTGGTTATTTGTCCCATTGTTTTCTTCAAGAACTAGTCGCATATAAAGGTGGTAACAAAGCACATCTTGAGTGTTTGTTACATCTGTAGACATGCCGTTACCCCAACACGCGCCGGGGAGGATTCGAACCCCCGACCTAAAGGTTAGGAACCTTTCGCTCTTTTTGGCCTTATGGAATCCAAGCTGAGCTACCGGCGCATGATTGACTGAATTAGAAACGGTTTTAAATAGCTTCCTAGTCTTTTCAGGCATGTACACGATAAAGCAGACACCGGAGGATTTTAAGGTTACTGAGCTAGCTTGCTGGTCGAAAGATGAGTTGAAGGGTGGCGAATATACTTACTGTTTGATGGAGAAGCGCAATCTTGGTACATTGGAGGCGATTTCACAGATTGCTAGTCAATTAAAGATTCAGAGTAAGAATATTGGCTTTGCTGGAAATAAGGACAAAAAGGCGGTTACTTCTCAGTATATTTCTGTTAAGGGTGATGTAACTGATCTTAGTTTTGGTGATATTACAGTTACGGTTATTGGAAAGAGTGATATGCCTATTCATTTGGGATACTTAGAGGGGAATGCTTTTGAGATTGTTGTTCGGGATGTTTTGCAGATTGAAGAAGCTAAGAAAAAGATGAAGACTCCTTTTGTTATTCCTAATTTATTTGGTCAGCAACGATTTTCTACTAATAATGCCTCTGTTGGAAAGGCATTGATCACGGGGGATTTCAAGGAGGCTGTTCGGCTTGTTCTTGAACAAAAGGGTCATGTTCAGGATGCTTTGCAAGATCATCTTCATTCTTCTCCTACTGATGTTGTGGGGGCTTTGAGACGCGTTCCAGGCAAATTATTGATGTTGTATGTTCATGCGTATCAGTCTTTGTTATTTAATGAACTTGTTGGAGTTGTGGAGAAAGATGGTGAATTGCCATTGATTGGGTTTGGAACTGAGCTTGATGAATTTTCTCCGGCAATTGAGAAGGCTGTTGAGGCAATTATGGACAGAGAAGGTATTACTTTTAGGAATTTTGTTGTTCGAGCGCTTCCAGAAATTAGTTCTGAGGGCACTACTCGTAAGGCTTTTGTTGAGATTGCCGACTTTACGATGGAAATGGTTGATGAGGATGCTTTGTTGAAGTTTACTCTTCCTAAGAACTCTTATGCTACAGTGGTTGTTGAGTATTTATTTGGAGAGAATTGAGATTGCAACTTTTATGATTCCATCGATATTTCCTTCTGCTTCTATATCACGGAGAATTCCTTTTTTATTGTAGTAACTGATGAGCGTTTCGGTTTGTTCTTTGTAGTTCCCTAGGCGTTTTTCAATGGTTGTCGGGTTATCATCATCACGTTGGATGATTTGTCCCCCACACTGGTCGCAGATGCCTTCTTGTTTGGGAGGCATGTTGATTAGGTGGAAAATGGCGTGGCAGTTTAGGCATATTCTTCGGTTCTTTACTCGCCCTATAATCACTGCTTTTGAACATTTGAGATTGAGAACGTGGTCGATATGAGTGATATGTTCAAGTTCGTCTGCTTGTTTTTGAGTACGGGGAAAACCATCGAGAATAAATCCTTTTTTTGTGTCGCTATCAGTTAATCGCTGCTTGAGTAGTTTGATTGCTAGATGATCTGGTACTAGCTGTCCGGCATCCATATAGGGCTTTGCTTCTTTGCCAATTTCATCGAGTACTTTGATGGACTGTCTTAGAAGATCTCCTGTGCTGATTTGAGGAATGTTGAATTCTTTTACAAGACTTTTAGAAAGTGTACCTTTGCCGGCACCAGGTGGTCCAAATATAATAATTCTCATTTTATGTATACTCTCTGAGTTCAGAATGTGTTTTTAAATGTTGTTATTAAAGGGAAAAGCCCCCGGGGAGAGTTGCACTCCCGACCTTGTGATTACAAGTCACACGCAATAGCTACTATGCTACGGAGGCATGAGGTCATGAGGACAGGCAGGGTTTTATAAAGATTATCTTTCCTGGTATGTGCATAGCTGCTGTTTGACGGAAATGAAACCGCATCGAGAAATGAAAATCGTGCATGGGCGTAAAGCCCATAGTGGCACGATTTTGACTTGAAGCCCGTCTTGCAGCTATGCACATACCTTTCCTGAACAGAAAACTATATATAATCTAGGTGTTAAAATAGGAGGATGAAAATTACAATTGACACCCAAGAGGACAGTCACGAGGATATTGAGCACGCTTTATCGCTATTGAGATCGCTTATGGGCAAGAAAATGTACTCGAATAGTCCGAATATTTTTGAAAGTGACGATCCTGTTGTTGGTTTGGCTGCTGAACCTACCGAGGCACCATCAGGAAACATTTTTGGTTCTATGTTTGGAGATAGTTCTTCTAGTGCTCCTCCTGCTGAACCTGTAGAAACTACCCTTATTGAAGAAGACGATGATGTAGAATCTGATGAGTCTGTAGAAATTATTCCTTATTAAACGGTTACGCTCTTTGTTACTGTGGTAATTAATGTATCATCTGCTGCATTCAGGAGTTCTGCTATTACATAGAGTTTGTTATCTTTATTATCATAGCCGATGACATAATGGGATGTTAACTCAGTGTCTAATTTTATTGCGTTGACCAGGCTAGTTGGAATCAAGGAGGGGTAGACGTATTCTGTTCTTTGTCTGTTCTTAGCATCTGTATCGGTGCTTGGGGTGTACCAATAGAGACGTATTTTTGGAGTAAAGAGTTCTTTCTCGTTCTTTATGGTAATGAACACTGAGTCTACTTTAAGAGTATTATTTCCCGGAGTAGTTTCTATTGCTCCAATTTCTAAAGTAATGTTACCAGTTAGATTCTTCGTTGATGTTTCGACAACTGGCGTTTCGACAACTGGCGTTTCGACAACTGCAGGTGTTTCAACCACAGGTATGAGTGTTGCTACTACTGGTGCAGCATTTTCTACAACAGGAGTGCTTGATTGGACACAGTTTTTTGTGCCCATCGGATTGATAAAAATAGTAGCTATTAGACCAATAATGATTGCAAAGTAAATTAGTCGCTCTACCCATAACTTATTAAGTTTGATACTGATGACCAGGTGATCCTCTCGTTCCATTATTGTTATTGATTCCTTCTCATTTATAAAGATTTCTTTTGTTGATATGTGTATAGCATAGTCACTAGCGTTCGTAGGCTGCTAAAGCAACCATCTTCGAAATTCTCGAAACTATCCATCGAAGGTGCTGCGTCCCCGGAGGGAGCGACCCCTCGCAACGCACCTGCTTGTGAAGGTGAAAGAATTTCGACCTTAGGATGCTATGCACATTCTTTTATTGGATTATAGGAAGCTTCCTAGTGTTGACTGTTTCTTGGTGGTTGCTATTTCGTCTTTTTTTATGTTGAATACCTCGAATATCTTCTCTACTGCTGGTAGAATCTGATGATTGATGTAGTATTCTGGATCATATTGCTTTTGGGAGACTTCTTCTGGAATACGTGCCTTGTCTCTGATTTTGGTTCCATTTTTTGTGATGACAAACGCGATTACGGATCCTGCTCCAACAGATGTTCCTTGTTGCTGCATTCTCATTGCAACGGCGACATGAGGTCCTATTGCACTATAGCTCTTGATTTCTCTTGTTAGTTGGGTGGTGATAATGCAGTCTTCTAACGGTATGAGATGATCCTTAAATTTTTGGACCACTTTTTTTAGATATGCTTCAGCACGCTTGCTGTTGTGGTCTTTTAGAATCATTTTAAGCACTTTTTCTTGTGTTTCTTTGGTTATGGGGCTGGTGTTTCTTCTTACAGATTCGAATCCTCTTACTTTGAGTTCGCCCTCATCATTCATGAGTGCATATCGCTTTTTTGCACCGCCCGATCCACTTTTTGTACCTACAAATATTCCTGCTGGATAGTGGCCTTCGTATTCTAGTTCCATTACTCCAGGAAGTTCTCGGTTGATTTCTTTTTGAAATGATTTTACTTCTGAAAGCTTTTTTTCTTGTAGAGCGATAAAGATACTATCGGTATCAGAATAGATTACCTTAAAACCGTGTTTTTCTGCTTCTTTGATGGTGTGCTTAATGTAATATCTGCCATAGGCGGTTGTTGCCTCTGCACATTCATGGCAGTACCAGCGTGCGTTCGGGAATCCGAGATATCCGTAAAATGAATTTGCTAGTAGTTTGAGGGATTGTGATTTTGCTTCTAGAACAGGAGAGGTGTGTTGTTTCATTGCCTCTTTTACTTTCTGTCTGCGCTGGATTATTTCTCTAATTAATCTTGGAATGAATCCTGGAGTGTCTTGACAGAAGAAGTCTTTTTCGCCTTTCTCCCACGGTGGAAGGATTTTCTTCTTGCAACCTTTCTTGTTTAATGATCCTAGATCGATGTTATGCGAAGCGATAATTGTAGGGTATAGACTTCGGAAATCGAAGATAGTAACGTCTTTGTATAATCCTGGTTGTGGTTCATGGACGTAGCCGCCAATAAGTCGATCTTGGTTTCTAGATGAGTAGTCGTCTTGTCTTGGCACGTCTGGTGCTAACTCATCTGCTTGATAGGCTTCTCGCATGATGTAGGTTTCGATTAGTTGAGCGAATCCTGAACGTGCTAAATCGGGAGCGGTCATTCCTACGATTTTGTTCATCTCTATTAAGTTTGGCCATAATTTTTCTGCTAATTTTATGGTGAGATATGCGTCATGGAGATTGTAGACTGCATAGATCTCTAGTTCCTTAGGCCGTTTATCCCAGACCTCGTGGAGAAGTGCGATATCTACCCCTACTTTTTGTTCGCCGAGTAGTTTGTTTGCTACGGTATCTAGTTTTAGTGAGAATACTCCAAGTGTAGGTCCTAAGGATTTTCTTACGAATTTGAAGACATCGAAATGATTGATTCCACAGATGTCTGCAGAGGTATTTCTTCTGCGCTCTACTTTGAGGTTGGAGCCGTCAAGACCGATATCTAAAGCGATCTTGTGTTTCTGTGCACGTGTATGAAGATAGGGCATGTCGAATCCGTCTGAGTAGTATCCTGCTATTAGATCGGGTGCTTGCTCTTTGAATATTTCTTTACATCTTCTGATTAATGCAGCTTCGTCTTCAACGAACTCAATATAGTCATGTTTTGTGGGAAACTTCTTCCAGCATAGAACTTTCTTGTATTTTTTTCCGTGGAATGCAGCCATAAGAATAGGGTTGTTTTCTGGATCGATTGTTTTTCCGTTTGGAGAATAGGTCTCGATATCGAATGCTAGGATATTTGGAGATTCCATCATTTCATCTTGAGGGATTACTTTGGTTGCAACTATGGTTGGAAAACTGGATTCGATTTCTTTTCCTGTTACCTCAATCATCCCTAGCGGGTAGATCGACTTATCGATGAGATACTTTTTTTTGAAAGGGATATCGAATTCTTTTAGTGACTCTACTTCATCCCATTTTCTTATTTCTTCTCTTAATTTAGGGACGTCTGAGGGAAGAGATGCAGTTACTTTGAGTGTTTTTATTTGCTCTCCAAGATAGGTTCTCTTAACTTCTTCTACTTTTGTTATTGATGCATCTTTTGTTTTGAAGTTTTGAAGTTTTTCTTTGATGTCAGATTTTGGTATGACATAGAAGTAGGGTTCAAAAGTCGGGTCTTGGATGCAGATTAATTTGTTATCAGTAGACCTCGCATAGAGATGGATGACTGCTTTATTATTGAGCACTTTATAGGTGATATCTAGAAGGTATGCCTGGATTTTTTTGGTCATGGTGATGTTAAGTGGGAGGGGTTTATAAAATGTTACGAGAATGCTTTAGTTAATAGATCGCTCTTGGTGATAATTCCTTTGATTTCTCCTTCTTTTGAAACGAGAACAAGTGGGGAGAATCTTAATAATCCTGAAACGGCATCTAGTGATGTGTTTTTGGAGATAATTGGAGGGGCATCTTCCATGATGTCTTCTACCGTTGTTCCCTGTTTATTGAGAAGTGCTTCTAGGATGGTGTTTTCTGAAACTAGGCCTATGCTCTTATTGTTTTCTAAAACGGGAAGCTGGGAGATATCTGCCTTCTTCATCTTTTCGAAGGCTGACTTAATGGTTTCTTTTGGTTTAATGGTGATAAGAATTTTGGTCATGATGTCGCTTGCTTTTCCGTGCTCTTCCTTGCCAAGATGTTCAATAGCATCTAGGATTTTCTTTGCTTTGGAGTAGCTGGGATCTATTCTCTCTGACTCTATTTTTGCAATAAGACTTTGTGAAACACCTACTTTATTTGCAAACTGATGTTGCGTTAGGTTGAGTTGTTTCCTTATCTTCTTTATTTGATCTAGTGTCGCTATCATTTTACTGGAATAATCTAGCTTTCTTTTTATGCTTTTTGGAATATGCTATTCCAAACGGATTAAAAATCAAAGATTTTTAAAACTTTTGGAATTATTCTATTTGATTATTCTTATTGGAATAAAGTTGTCAGGAGTGTATTTAAAGGTGGTTTGGAATGATGCTCTATGTCTGAAATACATTCTCAATTGCGTAGGGAGCTACGTACTATCCTTAAGGAGGAATTAGCTACTGGTAGTTATCCTCATCTGACTAACCCTAATAAGAATAGGGCAAATACTCCTTCTGAGGATGGTTCTATTGAACACTACCTTGCGCGTCTTAACATCCTTCCTCGAGATGTGATGACTGGAGTAGATACAAGGAGAAATTTATCTGTTTCTAGATCCGAAATTGTTTTTGTTGTTCAGGCCCCATTATTTATTCCAGGTGATTATTCTCATGGACTCAATGTTACACATCCTTGGGCACAGATCCGCTATGTTGTTGGTCAGGATTTTAGGGATCACGGTGACTTGAGAGATTTTTCTGGTCCAGGTATACAAGGTAAAGCGAATGATTTATTTTGTGCATTGAATGAGGCAAAATATGATGTTGCCGTGCATATGCTCATGAGTGTTTTCAATGAATCTTTGGGTATGTATAAAGAGAAGGCCAAGCCGACTGTGCAACATAGCTAATATTTAAAAAAGAGGATAGATTACTAAACTACAACCGGAGGGATTAACTATGACTGAAAAAAACTATTTTTTTACATCCGAAAGCGTGACTGAGGCACATCCGGATAAGGTATGTGATCAGATTAGTGATGCGATTCTTGATGCTATTTTGAAGGAGGATCCTAGCGGTAAGTGCTGTTGTGAGGTGTTTACTACTACTGGTTTAATTATGATTGGCGGGGAGATTTCAACTAAGACGTATGTTGATGCTACTAAAATTGCTCGAGATACGTTGAAGAAAGTAGGATATACTAATCCTGAATATGGAATTGATTATAAGAGCTGTGCAGTTATTTCAGCTATTGATGAACAGAGTCCTGATATTGCTCAAGGAGAGGATGGTACAGGTACTCATAAGGTAATGGGAGCTGGGGATCAGGGATTGATGTTTGGTTTTGCATGTCGTGAAACTAAGGAATTAATGCCTTTACCCATTATGCTTGCTCATGGACTTACTCGTAAATTGGCTGAATGCCGAAGAGATGCCACTATTGATTACTTGCGTCCTGATGGAAAGTCACAGGTTACGGTAGAATATGATGCTAATCATAAACCGTTACGTGTGGATACCGTTGTTATTGCCGCTCAGCACGATCCAGAACCTACAAATGAACAGATTAGAGCCGATATTATTGAGAAAGTTATTAAGCCTATTTGTGGCGAGTATATTGATGCGGAGACTCGCTTTTTGGTGAATGAAACGGGAAGATTTGTTCTCGGTGGTCCGCACGTTGACACGGGATTAACTGGTCGTAAAATCATTGTTGATACCTATGGTGGTATGGGCAGACACGGTGGAGGAGCTTTTTCAGGTAAGGGTCCGAACAAGCAAGATAGAAGTGGAGCGTATGTTGCTCGATATGTTGCTAAAAATATTGTGGCTGCAGGTCTTGCTGACAGATGTGAGATACAGCTTTCGTACGCTATTGGTTTTCCAGATCCTACATCGATTTTAATTGAAACGTTTGGTACTGGAAAAGTTGAAAGTGAAGTTCTTGAAAAGGCTGTTCGTGCGGTCTTTGATTTAACTCCCGCCGGAATTATTTCTAGTTTGAATTTGCTTCGCCCCATTTACCAGCAGACGGCTGCGTATGGTCACTTTGGGCGTGAAGAGGAAGACTTTACTTGGGAACGAACGGATAAGGCTGAAGCTTTGAAGAAGGCTACTGGATTGTAGATATGTTTTCTGAGGCTCGAAACCTTCAGATGATTTTTGAATCTGGTCGTACTCTTGTTTTTGATACTAATAAGGAGTAATCGGAGATTACTGGGACCTTGCTCTTACGTAAGGTGTTGGGAGCAAAGCCACCTAACCCATTGTGTATGCTCACCCATACACAAGGCTTTTATACCCCTCGAGCTTATTATTTTTATGGGACAACAGGATGTTTATGATTTACTCAAGAAGTATAAGACCAAGTGGCTTAATGCTCGTGAGATTGCTAATTTGCTCGATGCTTCTTTTAATACCGTAGTTGGTAACTTAAAGCGATTACGTAAAGCAGGGATTGTTGTTTTTAAGAAGGCTTACCAGGTTGTTGAACCTGCAGGAAGAAGAATTGTGTATCTGTACCGATTCAAGAAATAGTTAATTTCTCAAAGGTGTCAATAATTGAGCACATTTTTTTCTACCTCGAACTGCCGATTAGAAAGGTATGTGCATAGCATAGTCACTAGCGTTCGTAGGCTGCTAAAGCAACCATCTTCGAAATTCCTG
>JAQBWB010000046.1 GCA_027623355.1 Nanobdellota archaeon
TCGGAATTTTAGACTCAAAAGTCGCTCTGAAGAGCGGGGCTTTGAACCCAAGCGACTTTTGAGTAATAACGACGGAAAACTATATATAGTAGATTGGCATTTCTCTGTCTATGCGAACACCTTGTTGTTGCTAATCCTTCTCATTGATCTAGTTTATACTATGGTAACAAAAAACTATTTAAACAATATAGAAGACACTTATGGAATCGCCACTTATGGAATCGCGGGGGTGCCCAAGCCGTTAAGGGGACTGGCTGCAACCCAGTTATTCAGGGGTTCAAATCCCTTCCCCCGCTTCATTTTCTTTAGAAGTATACCTACGCCCTCTTATCATGCTGAGGCACGGTCGCATTATGAGCAAGCTCATCGGCCTCAATGGGCGTCAGCATTATTACAGGTGAAGTTATGAACATAATAGAGGATATTAAAGCTATTTACAGAAATGATCCAGCCGCTCGCAATATTGAATTTTTATTGTATCCTTGCTTTCATGTGATGTTGGTGCATCGTTTTTTGAATCATCCTTTGTCTCGACTTGGGGTGCCATTCATTCCTCGTTTGTTATCGCAGGTGATGCGGTTTCTTACAGGAATTGAGCTGCATCCTGGCGCTCGTATTGGTGCTGGTTTTTTTATTGATCATGGGATGGGTGTCGTTATTGGTGAAACTACTGTTATTGGAAAGAATTGTGTTTTGTTTCACAACTGTACTCTAGGAGGTACAGGTCATGTTGCAGATACGAGAAGGCATCCTCGATTGGGGGATCATGTGCTTATGGGAACGGGTGCTACCTTATTAGGTCCGATTACGGTTGGAGATGGTGCTAAAATTGGGGCTGAAACGGTTGTGATTAATCGAGATGTGCCTAGTAATTGTTCTGTGGTGGGTGCACCCGGAAAAATTGTTCGTGAGAATGGAGTTTTGGTTGATAAGGAATTGCCTGTTGCAACGTATTGGAAAAAGCATCATGGTTCTGAAGATTTGATTGTTGGTCAGCAGAATGTTAGCGGTTGATAAAGTTAGTTTTTAGTATTTTTTCTAGCCTTGGTAATAGACATGCGTACTGTTGTCCTACTTTTGTTAATTCGTCAGATGCTCGCACCATGACACTATTGTATGCTCGTCTGTGTGCTTGAGCTATGTGATCTTCACCTTCTGTTTTGATTGCTCCTTCAAGTGCAACAAGGGCATTGTAAAAAAATTCCGAATTATCCCCACCCTAAAGGGCGGGGCTTTACCATTCGGAATTTTAGACTCAAAAGTCGCTCTGAAGAGCGGGGCTTTGAACCCAAGCGACTTTTGAGTAAAAAAATTCCGAATTATCCCCACCCTAAAGGGCGGGGCTTTACCATTCGGAATTTTAGACTCAAAAGTCGCTCTGAAGAGCGGGGCTTTGAACCCAAGCGACTTTTGAGTAACGATAGGTATCCTTAAGAATTTGTGCTACTCATTGTAAAAAAGAACTTTTCAATAACGGTGGCGATTAGCACATCTCCTTTCCACTCGTGAGATTCATGAGTGGAAGCAAATATTTTTATAAGAAAGGTGCGCTCGGAGCAGTATGTTTAAGATTTATAACACACTTACTCGAAAGACCTCTGCGTTTAAACCGATTGAGAAGGGTAATGTGAAGATGTACTCCTGTGGTCCCACGGTCTATGATTTCGCCCATATTGGGAATTTTCGGGCTTATATTGTTGCGGACTTATTGAAGCGGGCGTTGTTGTTGAATGGACTGAAAGTTAAGCATGTTATGAACTTGACTGATGTGGATGATAAGACGATTAAGGGTAGTCGTGATAAAAAGTTAAGTTTGAAGAAATTTACGTCTGGCTATAGTAAGTCTTTTTTTGAGGATATGGATGCGCTTCGTATTTTGAAAGCAGATGTGTATCCGAAAGCAACTGAGCATATTGATGAGATGGTTGCAATCGTTAAGGATCTTGAGAAGAATGGCATTGCGTATCAGTCGGATGATGGAAGTTGGTACTATTCGATTGCTGAGAAGAAGGATTATGGCAAACTAGGACATATATCGTTTGATGATTTAGAGGCTACTGAGCGTGTTAAAAAGGATTCTTACGCTAAGGAGCAAGCTCAGGACTTTGCATTATGGAAGGCGTATGATGCGGAGGATGGAGATGTTTCTTGGTCAACTTCATTAGGAAAGGGTAGACCGGGCTGGCACATTGAATGTTCTGCCATGTCGATGAAGCATCTGGGAAAGCATTTTGATATTCATACTGGGGGCATTGATTTGGTGTTTCCGCATCATGAGAATGAGATTGCGCAAAGTGAGGGTGTAACGGGTGATCCTTTTGTTAATTATTGGGTCCATAACGAACATTTGTTGGTTGATGGGCGCAAGATGTCTAAGTCTATGGGTAACTTTTATACACTCAGGGATTTGTTTGAGAAGGGTTATGATGCTCGGTCGATTCGGTATCTGTTGTTGAGTGTTCACTACCGGCAGCAGTTGAATTTTACGTTAGAGGGTTTGCAAGCTGCGCAGGCTGCCGTTGAGCGAATTAATAATTTTCTCTTTGTGATGAAGAATGTTGCTGGGGAAGATGATGAGAAAAAAGTGGATGGTTTGATTACGAAAGCGGATAAAGATTTTATGAAGCACCTGGATGATGATTTGAGTATTGCTGAGGCTCTCGGCGTGGTGTTTGTTTTCATGACCGAGGTTAATAAGCTGGATTTATCGAAGAGTAATGCCTCTGATGTAATTGAGCAAATGATGAAATTTGATGAGATTCTTGGTGTGATGGAAATTAAGGAAGAAAATGTCACTAAAGCTATCGAAAAGCTTATCAAGGAAAGGGAAGATGCACGTACTAACAAAGATTGGGCTACTGCAGATAAGATTCGAGATGAACTTGGGGAAAAGGGCATTGAATTGATCGATACTGCTGACGGAGTTCGGTGGAAGAAACATGAGGCATGAAAAGAAAAAGTCAAGAGCAGGTATGTTTATGGTTATTTTCATCTCTTTTATTATGATTACTAGTATTATTGGTTTTATTGGAGGAAGTGGTGGCAGTAGCACGGTGCGTCATAATGATCAGAAATTTAAGGCTCTTGATCAATTCTGGACTACCTCTCTTGATGGAGCCACGTACACCTTTGATAATCATCCTTTGACAATCGCTAAGGTTGAGATGAGTGATGAGGCGCAAGCAATGTTGCAAGGTAAGCCGCAGATTGATTTTACTTCAAGTGAAAATAGTAGTTTTGCTGAATCTATTGCTTTAGCTGAATATAATCTAGGCTTGAATTTGCAGAATAGTGTCTATATGCGCTTAGGATTTTCTGAAAATAATTCATTTGATTTTCCGATTATTACTTGTGCGGATGCTAGCGCTTCAGTTCCAGTAATTTCTTTTGTAGATGGCAATAGTTCGAGTTTGTCATTAGTGGATAACTGTCTTATTGCAACGGTTCGTTATAACGGAGATATTCATTTAGTTAAGGATAGAATCTTATTTGCGATTTTAGGGATTTAGATGAAAGAAGGAAGGAAAGGAATCGGAGAGGGCTCGTTACAGGTAGAGGGTAATCCCTCTGGAGAGCCAGTTGTTGAGGCTGAAGAGGTAGTTTCGGAATCTAAAATTCGATCTGATTTTATTATGATTGCTGTAGTTATCGCTATTGTTGTTACCTTAGGATTGCTTTTTGGATTTAATCGATTTTCTGATGGTCCTCTAGAGACGATCGATGACTTGCATGATTTGAATCAGCAGGGAAAGTTAAAGAAGGAGGCTGGAGATATCTATAACGGCTTTTCGTTTGTATTTTTGGATGGGTTGTGGTACACTCAGGTTGCTTCAAAAGATGGATCAGCCCTATTTGATGTTCCGTTTCATAATTTACCTACCCACGTGAAGGATGTTTCTGTTTCGGGAGATTTAAATTCAACTATTTTTGATGCTGCTTCGGAAATTTACGTTACGTTTGATCCCTTAGGTTCAGAATTGCAATATGTTGCGTTGGCTGTTGGTAAATTCGACCAGACCCTATTGAAGGCATATGGTAAGACTCCGAAGGCATCCTGTAATCGTAATGAAACTACTGCATGTGTTGATCGTCCTATTGTTACTTGCAATAGTACCTCGAATGCGGTGATGTCGATTGAGGAAACTGATAGCACGGGTGTTGTATATGATGATAACTGTATTATTGTTCGGGGTAGAGGTCCTGCTTTGGTACGATCGATGGAGAGGTTATTGTATTCGTTGTATGGTATTATGTCATGACTGACCACTATTTTTCTAAGCATCCTACTTCAGTTGAACGAGTAACACCCCTTATTTGTTTTTTACGTGGGCAGCGTTTGGAATTTACCTCTGCCTCCGGTATGTTTTCTATTGGCAAGGTTGACATGGGTAGTCGGGTGTTAATTGAAGAATCGTCTGTTGAAGGTGGTATGAAGATACTCGATTATGGATGTGGGTGGGGTGTTGTTGGGATTGCTCTTGCAAAGGCATTTATTTCTAGTACTGTAGAAATGATTGATGTGAATCAGCGGGCTTTGAAGCACTCTAAGATGAATATTCGTCGAAATAATGTAAGTAATTGTTCGATCGTTGGAACTGCTACTGGAGACTATGACACCATTCTTTTTAATCCTCCGCAGAAAGTGGGTAAGTTGGGTTGTTTTGAGATGATAGCTAATTGTCAAACTCTCTTGAAAAAAGGTGGTTCGTTGCAATTAGTTGCCAGACATAATAAAGGTGGTAAGGTGTTGCGAGAAAAAATGGAAGAATTGTTTGGAAATGTAGCTGATATCGCTAAAAGTGGCGGGTTTCGGATTTATTTTAGTTCTAAGTTATAGTGTTTTTACGCCTTCTTTTGTTAGTGCTACTAATCTGATGCCCATTCCTAGTTTTAAGACTGCATCGAGGATGGCCATGTGTTCACGTCCGGAACCTGAAACTAGATTTAATCCTACCTCGAAATCTTTTGTTTTTCCATTTAGGGCGTGATGAATATGGGCTGCCATGTCGGTGATGGTTTTTGTGGTGTCTACTGTGATGATTTCGGAATTGGGTGGTGGGGTGAATTGGCCTTCGAATTCTTCTGGCACGATAAGAAAGATATTGGTCCACTCCATGCCTTCGATTACTTTTAGGACGTGGGCTGCGGTGCCTTTGCCGGATGAGAATGAGGCTATTAGATCGGTCATGGTGTTGGTAGAGAGAAGGAGTATTTAATAGGTTTGTTGAGGTGAAAATGTGAAAAAATAGGTATTGCTATACCTAAAGGTGAAAATGTGAAAAAATAGGTATTGCTATACCTAAAACTTCACTTGAGGTGCTTGGTCTGTTCCTGCGTCTGCTTCAAAGAGTCCTCTTTTTTCGAACCCGAACATTCCTGCAATGAAATTTGTAGGGAATCTTCGTACTCGGATGTTCAACTCTTTTACCGCTTTGTTAAAGAGGTCTCTTTCCACTTTAACTCGGTTTTCAGTACCTGCTAACTCATCTTGGAGACTTAAGAAATTTTCTGTTGCTCGTAACTGAGGATAGTTTTCAACATTGATATTGAGTCCGCTGAATTTAGTGACTGCAGCATCGATTTGTCTTGCGGCAGCCATTTGTTCTTCTGGAGTTTGTGCAGTTTGAAGTGCTGTTTTTGCTGCAAGAGCTCCTGAACGTAGCGCTGCAATTTCGGTCTGTGTGTCCTTTTCGAAAGATACTGCGCCCTCTACCGTTGCAATAAGATTAGGAATTAAATCTGCTCTTCGTTGATAGGCACTTTGTACATTCGCCCATTTTTCGTTTGCTGTTTCATCTGCACCTACTAATCTATTGTAGCTTCCCATTACCCAGAAAACAGTTAGGAGGAGGAATATTCCTACGCCGATAAGTACCTTTTGTCCTGTGTTCATTTTATTTGCCACCTGCATCACCTTTTGACATTTCTGCTAATTTTTGGATTTCCCCATCATCTAGCCACATACCATTACATTTCTTACAGATGTCAATAATAACATCGTTCTTTTTTAACTTTTCCATTTTTACACTGCATCGTGGACAGGTTAAGGTATCCTCATTGCGTACTTTTTTTATTTTATTCTTGAAAAACATTTTTAAAAACCTCCTGAAGCTCCTCCGCCTCCAAATCCTCCGCCTCCAAAACCGCCTCCCATGCCGCCTAGACCGCCCATGCCACCACGGCCTCTGCCGTTAAACATCATGCCTGCCATGAGCGCTGCATTAAAAAATCGGTTTCTTCGGTTGTATCTTGTCCTTCCTCCTAACAGAGATGAGAACACTAGAAAAAAGAAAAGAAAAGAATACCATGATCCTGTTGTAGATCTTCTTCTTGTTAGTGTTGGAACAGTTCCTGTAAATTCGACTCCTAGTTCATTTGCTATTTCTGCACTTGCTTGCGCTATGCCTGTTCCAAACGCTCCGGCTTTGAAATTGGGAACTAAATACTCTCTGCCGATTCTGCCTATTTTTGCATCATTAAAGATGGGTTCAAGGCTTCTACCTACTTCAAAGCGATACTTTCTCTCTTCAACTGCTATTAGTAAGAGAAGACCGTTATTCTTTTCGGTGTCTCCTAGATTTCCTTGCGCAAGGTTTAGTGCATAGCTTTCAATATCTTTCCCCTCTAGGCTTTGTATAATTACAACTGCGTATTCTGCTTGCTTGCTGTCATAGATATTTTTTAGTATGGAGCTGATTATTGCGGTATCTTGCGCTGAAAGTACTTGTGCTTGGTCATCTATGAATGTAGAGATTTCGGCTAATGTGGGGACCGCTAGTAAAAGAATAATCAGAATTGGGAATAATTTTCTCATGACTTTGTGTGAGCATGGATGTTTATAAATGTGCTCGTTTGTGAAGTTATTTAAATTGTTAGAGATTTGCTTTAGTATGGTCAAGGGTTTAGAGAACTATGATTTTCCAACGTTTTTTTTGGACTTTCTTGCTGAGAAGAAGATTACTTCATTAAACCCTGCCCAGAAGAAGTCGGTGAAGGCGGGTTTATTGGAGGGGAATCATATTTTGGCGTGTACGCCTACGGGTTCTGGTAAGACGGCTATCGCTTTGCTTGCAATGGTCAAGCAGTTGGTTGAGAATCGCGGTAAGGTTGTGTACTTGGTGCCGTTACGTGCTTTGGCTTCTGAGAAATTCAAGGATATGGAAAAGCTGTTCTCGAAAAGTAAATATTCGGTTGGGATGTCTACTGGTGATTTGGATTCGACTTCTAAGTATCTGGATAGGCATGATGTTTTGATTTTGACTATTGAGAAGATGGATAGTTTGTTGCGTCATCATTGTAATTGGATTAAGGATGTTCGCTGTATTGTTATTGATGAGATTCATTTGTTGAATGATGTTTCGCGCGGTCCTACGTTGGAGATTTTGATTACTTTACTTAAGCAGATTAATTCCAAGATGCAGTTAGTTGGGTTATCGGCTACGATTGGCAATCCTAAGGAATTAGCTGAATGGTTGGGCGCAGAACTGGTTATTGATACGTGGCGGCCTGTAAAGTTGCACAAGGGCATTTATTTTGAGGGCGAAGTTGAGTTTGTTTAATCCTCTGTAGTTTCTTTACTTTTATCTTCTTCTAGCTTCTCGGTGAATTTACATTTGGGATACTTAGAGCATCCTAGGAAAGAGCCGTAGAGGGATTTTCTTACTACTAACTTGCCTTTGTTGCACTTTTCGCATTTTCTTTCAACTTTACCGGATTCGATATCTTGTGCTTCCTTGCCGGCATCGCCTTCAATTTCTTTTGATTTACAGTCTTTATTGATGCAGAACTCTTGAGGGCGTTTCTTCCTCATTATTTTTAGTATTAGAGGATATTCGCAATGTTCGCATTTTTTACCTGCTGGTTTTAATAAGGCGTCTCTTGGTAGACTGATGGTTGTTTTGCACTCGGGGTAGCCATTGCAGGCGATGAATGCTCCATACTTGCCACGCCTTATTTGTAATTTACCTGTTTTGCAGTTGATGCAGTCACCTAATGTCGTTAATTTATCTCTTGTTTCTACCTCTGCTACCATTAATTCTTTTCCGATGTCTTTTTCATTTTTTTTGAAGTTGGTTACAATGGTTTTGATATGGGATTCTGCGTCATCTAGAATTTTTTCTGGTTTTACCTCATCTGCCGAGATTTTTTCCATTTCCTCTTCGAATTTTTTTGTTAGAGCTTCATCTACAATCTCGGGAACGTATTTTTCTAGAGTGTTCATGGTCCTTATGCCTAGCTCGGTTGCTTCTATTGCTTTTCCCATGACGTAGCCTCTTTGAAATAGGGTATCGACGATAGAGGATCTGGTTGCTTTTGTTCCTAGTCCACGTTTTTCAAGTTCTTTGATGATTGATGCGGGAGTATAACGCTTAGGCGGTTGGGTTTCTTTTGCTAGTTGATTGATTTCTTTTATTTTTACGGAGTCCTCTTTTTTTACTGCAGGTAGTTCGATTTCTTCTATTTTTACATATGCGCCATAGTAGAGGTGCCATCCTTTTTCTACCGTTCTCGTACCTTTCGCATTGAAGTTTTCATCGGAAACGGTGATGGTGATGGTATTTGTTTCTCTTAGCGCTGGAGTTCCAAAGGTTGCCATGAAGCGTCTTGCGATGAGGTCATAGACTCGCGCTTCACGACCACCCACATTGGGCATTAACCCGGTTGGATAGATAGCTGGGTGGGCCGGATCGGTTTTCTTGCCGTTGTTTGGATTTAAATCAGTTAGAAGCAGTTTTTTGGTGAGTGGAGCATATGCTGGTTGGTTTCCCAACAAGGAGAGAATCTTTGAGAATCCTATTTTTGGTGTTAGTTGTTGAGATGATGTTCTTGGGTAGGAGATGAATCCTGACGAATAGAGTTCTTGTGCTATGGCTAGGGTGTCTTTGGGTTGGATTCCAAAACATCGGTAGGATTC
>JAQBWB010000047.1 GCA_027623355.1 Nanobdellota archaeon
AATCTCAGGAATTTCGAAGATGGTTGCTTTAGCAACCTACGAACGCTAGTGACTATGCTATGCACATACGAAGCATCCAAACATTTAAATAGTCTCTATCCAAAAATAGAGTCATGAAAAATGTTCTCATAGTAATGCTAATAATGCTCCTCCTGCTAGGTTGCCAATCAGTGATTGTAGAGGATCCTGTTCTAGAAGAAACTGAAGATACAACAGAAGAGATAATTGAGGACTTACCTCCGGCTGTAGAAGAAGTTGAAGAAGAACCTGTTGTTGAAGAAGAACCTGTTGTTGAAGAAGAACCTGTTGTTGAAGAAACATCTCTCCTCCCAGAAGGAGTAGCAATCATTTTTGCTAAATCGCAAAAAGTAAAAAACTACCACTACACCTATACCAATCCCCTTACCAACCAGAACTTTAAAGTGTGGGTAAAAGGTTCAAAAATGAGAGTAGACCCCGTTTCTGAGATAACTTCCATCTTTTTTGATACTGAACTAAAGACGGCAGAAAAATACTGCATTTCTTACTCTAAATGCGGAAGAGAAACCGGAAAAATAGGTGATCTTCAGTATGACAGTGTATACATTGAAACCCCTTTTGACTGGGAATCAAAGATACTCGAAGCCGAATTAAAGAGCGAATCCGATCACCAGGGAAAAGAAAGCGTTCTTCTCTACACAAACATAGGAGAGGTCATTGTAGATCAAAACTTCGGTTTCATCTATAGTGTAAAGGTAGATGAGGATACCAATCACCGATTCAGCAATGTGGGATTCAATAGAGTAAAGGATGAAGAGGTCGTTCCGGGCGAACACCTCGTTCCACAATAGAAAGGTTTAAAAAACGATTGACAGTTCTTAAGATACACACCCATCATCCTGAGGGAATATAATGTTCTACAAAGTAAAAGTAAAAGACCACATCCGCATCCCACCAGATCTCTTTGATCTTGACCTAGATGAAGCCATCATAAAACGTATCAAACACAAGTACGAAGGGTTCATTTCTAAGGATATGGGCATCGTTATCGATGTAACTGGAGTTAAAGAAGTAGGTGAAGGGGTTATTATTGCAGGAGATGGAGCTGCCTATTATAACAGTCAATTCGAATTAATTACATTTAAACCTGAAATGCAGGAAATTGTATATGGCAGAATCAAGGACATCGCCGATTTCGGTGCATTCATCAACATTGGACCTATTGACGGAATGATTCACGTCTCTCAGACCATGGATGACTTCGTAAGTTTCAGCAAAGAAAAAGTACTAACCGGAAAAGAAACAAAAAGAAATCTCAAGATTGGAGACAACTGTAAAGCAAGAATCATCGCAATTTCATTTAAAGATATAAGCAACCCCAAATTAGGACTTACTATGCGCCAAGGCGGCCTAGGAAAGGTTGAATGGGCAGATGAAGAACCACTAGAGGAGAAAAAGAAATAAAATGGAAATTACAATAGTCAAGAAAACAGAAAATCCTACACTCGCAAGATTTGAGATTGACCTTAAACTTGCATACATCGGTACCGCAACACCCTCTAAAGAAGACCTTAAAAAAGAGATTGCAAAGCACGAAAAAACTGCAGAAGATACAGTTATCATAAATAGCATCTACAATGCATTTGGCGAAGGTTCAGCATCAGCCCACGTTACCATCTACAAATCAAAAGCAGACCTTGACCGAGTAGAACCTCAGCCTAAGAAGGAAGCTCCTAAACAAGGAGAGGATGCAAATGAAGAAAGAGCAGACGTTAAGCAAGAAGGCTCCTAAAGAAGAAGTAAAAGAAGCATCTAAAGAAGAGAAGAAAGAAGAACCTACTAAATCACCTAAAGCTGAAGAGAAGAAAGAATAACTATTTATTAAAACCTTGTAACACTAACAAATCTTCTGTAGTCAATTTTCCCTTGGACTTAAATTTAGCCTCAACCGCTTTTGCTTTTTCAGCCAAAAGAGAATGATTGCGACTTTGTTTGAGAGACTGACTCTGTTTCTTTTTATTCTGTTCTCCCTTGCGTACCTTGCGTAAAACAGCCTGTGACTTAGAAATCTCTTTCTGCAATTCTTGACATTTTCTTTTTCCCAAAACGAATTTTTTAAACGCAGCCTCCTGCTGTTTCTCCAGTTTTCTCAATTCCTTAAAAGAAGAAATCAGTTTAACATGTCTCTGTTGACTCTGTTTAGCAGTTGTCTGAATAGATCTGTGCAGTTTATCGGCTTGTCGTTTGCTAGTATACATCTCCCAGGTAGCTTCACGAGTATGGCTAGAAAGAGCCCTAGCCGAAGCGGCAGCAAACCGTTGTTTACGTAACCGATTGATTTCCTTCATCAACGTTTTTTCCTTATCAAACGACATACATTCAGTTTCAACCCTAATTTCGAGCTGTTCAATACGTTTCCTCAGCATTCCTGGAGAACCCACTATATGCTGTTTTTTACTGAAAGTTTCCTGTTCCTGTTTCAACTGCTCAAGCACAGTAAGATCCTCTTTAACGGCCTTGTGTGCCTCTTTACGTTTAACCTTGGCCTGTTTAATAGAACTATTGAAAGAATCTCTCTCGGATCTGAGTGTCTTTAAAGAAGCAGCCTGTTCATGAATAGTTTTCTTAAGCGCTTCTTTCTTAGCAAACCATTCCTCTTTCTCCTGGAATGCTTTTTTTAATTGTAGAAGTAATCCGTCCACATCTCCACGTACAGTATGCTTGTCTATCGTAGGTTTCTGAGGTGTTTCTGTCATACGGAAAAGAAAATGCTGGATTTAAAAAAAAGAAAAAAAATTACCCGAAAAGGGCTCCAAGTCCAGCTGCTGCTTGTTCCTCACTCTTCTTATCGTCTTCTTTAGCTTTTGCGCTATCCTTCTTGTCGCCTTCTCCATCTTTACTAGAAGATTCAGCTGACGCTGCAGGAGCCGCGGCTGCTACAACAGCAGATTTTTCAATAGCTTCGTCAATGTTCACACCTTCAAGTGATGCGAGTAATGCCTTAACACGTGCGTCGTTAACTTCAACGCCTGCACCAGTCAAAACTTTTTTAACACTGTCTTCAGTTACTTCTTTTCCTGCTTTGTGGAGCAACATAGCTGCATAGATATATTCCATGTTCACACCTCCTCAATCTTTTTTACATTAATAGTGTTGAGTGTCATTTTCGTAGTGTACCAGATTGTACAAGTTCAGCCGCTAAACGTTCAGCCTCATCATGTGCCTCTTTTTCCTTTTTAAGTTCCTTTTTCTTTTCAGCTTTCTTTTCTTCCAAATCCGAGAGAGTAGGAGTTTCCTCAGTAGGTTCTTCTTTAGGAGTTTCAGGTGCTAGTTCTTCAACTTTCTTTTCTACAGCAGGTTCTTTAGGTTCTTCAACAGCAGAATCAACCTCATCTAAGAGATCATCAGCGCTAGCAACATCACCTTTGTTAAATTTCTGAGTCTTATCAACCATTGCAGCAACCTTCTCCTCAGTTGTTTCAGGCTCTTTAGGAGTTTCAGGTTCTTCTTTCTTCTCTTCTACTGGTTCTTCAGATTCAGTAGGAGTTTCTAGAACTGCTTCTTCTTTAGGAATTTCAGGTTCTTCTTTCTTCTCTTCTGCTTTTTCTTGATCCTTAGGAGCTTCTTCTTTCTTTTCTTCAGCAGGCTTTGCTGCACCTACTTCGATACTTCCAGCAGATTTAACGCCTTGAGCACCACGTTCAGCCTTACCAATCAACTCATCAATCACATCAGGAGAAAGAATGTTTCCTTCTAATGCAACTGCTTTAGCGCCGCTAAAAGCCTTACCAATAAGAATTTCAATAGTTTCCTTAACAGGATAAGCAGCCTCACAAGCAAGATTTAATGCCCATGAACTAGCATTCGAAAGATCTGCCATGAATTTGTCTTCATCAATATCTAATACCTGAGAAGTGTAAATCTGTCCATCCTCTAATACTGCAGTAATATTAAGTCCAATCTCCATCGGATGGACTCCAAGACGAGAAAGTAATTCAGCTGACTTTTGGTTAACAATTTCGCCTGCCTTGACAGCAACCGAATCTTGCTTGATAACAACCTTACCATCCTCAACCGTTGCAGAGATACCTGCCTGGCCTAGTTCAGCGATAACCGGTCCAGGTGCAAAGGGAGTAGGTCCCTTGGGAACGATAATATCAAAAGGAGCCTCCTGTCCAGCTTTTGCGGGAGCAGGAGTCTTACTTTTCTTCAAAACTTTGAACAATGAAAAGGGATTATCTTCAGTAAAAATCAATGCAGGCATTCCTTTAAGGTAAGCACTCAATTCCTCGATACCTTTTCGCTTACCTTTTGCCTGACTAATAGCGACGTTCATAAGCCGGCGCTTGTTCATAACAAGAGTAATTTTATCACGTAGCTGACTTCGCATCTTCTGCAAGGGTGGAGCAGGTAAACCATCCATATTAACTGCTGCAATGACTGGAGATTCAAGCATTAATGTTACAAGCTCAGCTACCTCTTTCTTCTTGATATCTGATACGTGGCTTGTTTTATTTCCCATGTTATTGTGATTCCTCTTCTACAGCTGGTGCTTCTTCTACGGCAGCTTCCTCTTTAGACTCCTCGGCAGGCTGTTCCTTAGACTTACCCTCCTTCTTAGAAGATTCATCTGCGTTAGCACCTAAAACGTAAGCCTTAGTCATAGACATCTTAATGAAAGCATTTCGAATGTTATCCTTACCTTGAGGAAGGTGGTGTAATAGCCAGTCATAAATAACCTGAATATTGTCAACAACTGCATCCTCGTCCATCTCCTCTGTTCCAACAGCAACATGAACGATAGGATCAGTAATGGCAAGTAATTTGACAGTCTTCTGTAATCTCTGGTGTAATTGCTTCAAATTAGCATTCGATGGAACTACACATCCTGCTTTAGGATTAGGCATCTTTCCCTTAGGACCGAATACCCTACCAAATACTGTAGCAAGCTGCGGCATGATAGTTGCTTCGGCAACAAAATAATCGTAACTATTTGCAAGTTTCTTTGCAAGCATTTTATCCTTGTGCTTTGAAAAATCATCCAGGCCAACAAATCCGTCACAATCCGTTTTTGCCTGTTCAAGAAGTACAGGACCAACAAATGCACATACCTTGACCGGTTTACCTCGGCTATGGGGTAGTTGTACATAGGCATGAACCTGGTGATCAGGTTTCTTTAGGTCCAGTCCTTTTAGATTTACAACTAATTCAACAGTCTGAGAAAATTTACGCTTAGAAGACTCTTTCTTGACTTGTGCTAATGTTTCTTGTATAATCTTCTTATTCATTTGTCCCTCCTACCACATCTAACGCAGTAGTGCTATCGGCTAACTAGAAGAAAACGCAAGTTATTTATAAATGTATCCTTAAAGAGGAAAAAATGAACAAACCAAGAGTAATATTTGGAAGCGATCATGCAGGATTCGAATTAAAGGCAGCACTCATTACCTATCTCGATACATTAGGCTATGAAACTGAAGATCTCGGCACTGATAGCGCCGAAGCCTGCGATTATCCCGATGTTATCTTTCCTGTAGCAAAAAAAGTTGCTAAAACTCCTGGCCTTAAAGGAGTCATTCTAGGAGGATCAGGCCAAGGTGAAGCCATGGCTGCTAATCGTATTAGGGGCATTAGAGCAACCGTCTATTATGGAGGACCAAAAGACATCTTAAGACTCTCAAAAGAGCACAACAACGCAAACATCCTCTCCTTTGGAGCACGCTTCGTAACCCAAAAAGAAGCAAAATCGGCGCTCAAACAATGGCTTGAAACTCCTTTCTCAAACGAATCAAGACATAAAATAAGATTAGAAAAGATGGACAAATGATGCTCATTCAAGTGCTAGCAATTGCAACAATCTGCTATTCCTCTCTCTTTCTAGGAAACCTTCTAGCAAAAATAGCAAAAGAAGAACTCCCTCTAGGCAAATACTATTTCAAAAAGATGCAGCTCATCCTAAAAATCTTAATACCTCTTTCACTGTTCATCCAAGGAGGCCTAGCTGATTCCATCTTAATGAGGATATTCTTAATTATATTTTCAGTGGCAGGACCGATTATACTGTATATTGCCATTACAGTATTTCTAGAGAAAACAAAGAGGATGAACCTCAACTATCAATACGCATTATTTGGAGTAATTTTAGGAATTGCTACAATCGAGATCCATCAATTAGCACTAACTGGATCACTCATCTTTCTATACGGATTACCTACTGGAACCATGTTGAAAAAGAACGAAATAAAAAAGACGATCCTGCCTGGAGTGATACTGCTCATCACAACACTACTGTTCTCCTAGCTTGCGTTTCTACCGCCTAACTTCTGAGAAAAATCAACAATCTTGCCATCTTTAACAAAGACACCTTCTGCAGCCAACAATGAAACCTTCAAAGAACTATTCATCGAGCCCATATACCCTCCTAAACTACCATCCGAACAAACTACTCGATGGCAGGGCACACGAGGAGCATCTGGATTTCGTTTCAAAGCAGTTCCAACAGCACGATACGCTTTTGTACTAAGACGCTGAGCAATGGCCTTATAGGTAGAAACCCTACCTGGAGGAATCTTCGAAATTTCCGAATACACTTTTGCAGCAAACATCAAAACATCTTTTTAATTTTAAGAGGAGAAATCATCGCCAGTGCTAAAAATAAATACACATACGGATAATATAAAACAGGAACTCCTGTAAAAAATAACAGGGGAATAACAACTCCATTCACCGTAATCGGCATGCCAGCAAAATCACCTGTAAATTCCATGATGTTATACCGGGCCAATCGTAAGACTCCTGCGAAAATAAACAAAGCAAAAATAATTTTAGCTAAAGGAGTCTGAATTAAAGAATATCCAAAGATTGCCGGAGCAACACCAAAACTAATCGTGTCCGCTAAACTGTCAAGCTGCTTTCCAAAATCTCTGTCAGGACCTTGCCATCGAGCAGCCTTGCCATCGAGATAATCAAACACAACTGCCAATATTAAAAAAATACTAGCCAATAAAAAATCATCACTTGAAGCAAAAAGGATACATGCCAACCCCATCAAAATATTAAGAAGGGTAAGGTAATCCGGAAGCTTCAACAATTTTCTAAATTGGATGTCCTCAAAATCGTTACTTTTCTCCACAACCTTTATTCCTGAACGAAAAGCAGAAACAATAAGAGAAACCACAATAAACAAAACAGAAATAACAAACAAACCTACATCCGGCTTTCCTAGAAAAATCATAATCAAGACTAAAAACTGAACAAAACTGCAGGTCTTATCAAAAATATTAGATCTGAAAATAACGTTAGGTTTCCGAAGTAAAATAATTACTGCAGCAAGGAAAATAATCAGCTCCTTTCCAAGATAGATTAAATATGCAATTAAGGGAAAGAATCCCTGGTACCAGAACATCCCTGCAACCGATAGAATCAATATCTTATCTGCAAAGGGATCAAGAATGGATCGAAACTGTGAAACCTGCTTGTGTCGCTTGGTAAGAAATCCATCAAGGAAAGCAATAGCAATCGTAAATAGAAAAATAAAGAAAGCAATATCCCATTGATTAGTTAAGAGCGGAATTAAAATAACGAACGCTAAGAAAATCCGGAGCAAAATAAGCATCTTAACATGTCGTCTCATTCTATCTTACCCATGATGCTGCTCCCAGCCTCAACAGCATCTCCTTCTTTCACCGAGACCGTAATCTTTTTAGGAAGTAACACTGTAGTCTGACTCCCCATAGAAATCAACCCCAAACGCTCTCCCTTGTTAACCTTCTGCTTCTTTTTCACAAAACAATGAATTCTCCGAGCAAGAAAGCCGGCTATAGGGATAACCAAGATAGTTCCAACCTTACTCTTCAAGGTAATCTGAGTATGCTCATTTCGCAAGCTCTTAGTCAAATCTCCTGCATTAAAAAAAGTTCCAGAACGATGTACTACTGAGGTAACAACTGCTCCCAAAGGAGCTCGATAATAATGTACATGTAATGGAGACATAAAAATAGAAACAAGCGTCCCGTCCAAAAATTCCTTAGCATTAATCGGAACCTTACCAAATCTCCCCTTTCGAATAAATCCACTTTTCCCTGAAAGCTTCACCACTCGAATAACCCTTCCATCAGCAGGGCTCACCACAACGTTTCCTGAAGGAATAACTCGATGAGGATTTCTTAAAAAAACTAAACGATAAAATACAATCCATACAATTACAAGAACGGCTGCAATCTCAACTCCAAGAATATATGACTCTACCATTTTTCTCCCCTAATCTTAAGAAAATAGGCAAGATGGTTCACCATGATATCTAAAACAAAACTAACAACCAGCACAGAAAAAATAAGTGAAAGCGTCAAATCAACAGCAACCCAAGCAAACAATAATCCTCCGATGACAAAATCCAACTGATCCAATGGAATCCAAGGTTTTCCAGAACTCACATTACTTCGACGCTTGAAAAAACTCTCAATCAAATCTCCAATAATAGCTCCACTTCCAAGTAACATTCCCCATACTAACCATGAATCATAGCTAACAATACTCAATGAAGAAAACCAGGGGATGTCAGAAAGCAAATGCTGAATAAAAGCAGTAACAATCCCAAAAACTACAGCAAAAATAAATCCTCTCCAGGTCTTGTGTGCTCCCAATACAGGTTTACCTCTAATAAGCCTACCTCCATCAATCGGAACCGCAAGAAAAGAAAACCCATTCTTAACAATAACGGGTGCCATGTTAGCGAAGTATGCTGGCAACATGAAGTAAATCGCAGAACCAATAAGCAAGAGGATATCCATACCACCTAAGAGATAGGTAACCATTTAAAAAAGTTCCTTAACCGCGTATGTGCATAGCATCCTAAGGTCGAAATTCTTTCACCTTCAAAAGCAGGTGCGTTGCGAGGGGTCG
>JAQBWB010000048.1 GCA_027623355.1 Nanobdellota archaeon
GCTGACATTTCCCGTATGGAGCAACCCCTTTGTCAGCCTAATTTTGTATCAGGAGGATTTCGACTTAAATCCGGTAACCAGGACTTTCTACTGAGCCTTCTTTTGAGTTAAATACTTAAATTAGAACTTTTGCAATATTTACATGGGCAGGGAAATGGATCATTTGTTGGTTTTGAAGGCTTTGCAGGAGATTCCGTTCGGGGTTGGAAAGAAGTTACTTACTGAATTCTTGCAGGGAAAGGAGAAACATGAATCTATTTCTAAGAATAAGTTGCAGGAACTTGCTAGTTATGGTTCGATGGTGTATAGTGACAATGAGTTAGGGGAGGTTGTTGAGAGGCTTATTTTGAATGGGCTGATTACGATGAAATCTCTTGAGGGTAATCGCTTTTGGAAGGTGATGGAGCTATCTGCGAAAGGAGTCACTGAACTAACGAATCCTACCTGCATACTAAGCAGCTTTCTTATTCGTTTTCTGAGACGAAGACTGAGGTTACTGATGCTGACAGGAAATTGTTTGCTGCATTTGGTGATTTTTTATCATCGTATAATGATGAGCAGAAGAAGGCGATTATTCACAATAATTCTCATATTTTGTGTATTGCTGGTGCGGGTTCTGGTAAAACAACGGTGCTTACTAAGCGCATTGAGTTTCTTGTTAAGTATAAATCTGTAGCTCCTGGCTCGATTTTGGCTGTTACGTTTACCCGTAAGGCTCGCCAAGAGATGATGAAACGTTTAGGTGCGAACTCAGGCATTTCTATTGAGACGTTTAATTCTTTTTGTGAAAAAATATTGCGTACGCATGGTAATTTGGTGTATGGTCGAGAGGTTCGGGTGATATCGTATCGGGATAAGATTTTGATGATCAATAAGGCTTTAAGTGCTCTTAGGATGAGTATGGATCAGGCGATTGATCGATATTTTAGTTTTGCTCAACGCAGGTCTAAAACGAATGAGCAGCTTTCACGTATCTTTATGTATGATTGTTTCTTTATTCGAGATTATTTTAAGTTTAAGAATAAAAAGATAGAGAAGGATTCATTTGAGACTACTGATGTTACGCATCAGAAGAGTGCTGATTTGGTGTTTTCTGTGTCTAACTTTATTGAATCGTTTATGACGAAGAATGGTCTTCGTGATTTTGCTGATCAGTTGATTGATACTTTACGGTTGTTTAAGGAGCATCCTTCACTTGTTCCTTCTTATTCTCACATTCTTATTGATGAGTTTCAGGATGTGAATAAGACTCAGATGGAGATTATGGATGTGTTAAAAAGTCCTAATCTGTTTTGTGTTGGGGATCCTCGTCAGTCGATTTTTGGATGGCGTGGCTCGAATATAAAGTACATTTTGGGGTTTGCTGAGAGGTTTAAGGGGAGTGATACTATAGTCTTGACTAAGAATTATCGATCTTCTTCAAAAATAGTTGATTTGATGAATAAGGCTATTTCGAAGCTGGGGTTGGCTGCTCTTGAGTCTTGTGTTTCTGGTTCTTCTGATATTAAATTAGAAGAGTTTTCTAACACTGACGAGGAGTTTTCGTTTGTTGTTAACTCTATAAAAAGTGCAACTTGCTCACAGGATGAGATTTTTGTTCTTGCTCGTACTAATAGGCAGCTCAATGAGTTATCACTTCTTTTGAAACAACATCGCATTGCACATACCGTTAGAAGTGATGAGATGAAGAAGGATGCGGTTGATGGTCATGGGGTTACTTTGGCTACGGTGCATGCGATTAAGGGTATGGAGGCTGAGATGGTTCTTGTTGTTGGTTGTACTACTTCACAATTTCCGTGTAAGGCTTCTGAACATCCTGTTGTTGAGATGGTGAAGGTTGATACGTATGATCGTGATGAGGAGGAGAGGCGGTTATTTTATGTTGCTATTAGTCGTGCTAAATCTAAACTGTATTTAACGTATACTGGCAAGAAGCCGACTCACTATCTTACTGATGAGATGATGTTGATGTTTGATTCCCCTGCTGTTGTTAAGAATACTAAGCTTAGTCTTTCTAATTCAAGTGATGTGATTACTAAGCTTAAAGTATGGCGAAGTGAAGTTAGTAATGATTTGGGTTTGCCTGCTTACATGGTCATGCATGATAAGACTCTTTTTGATTTGGCTGTTAAAATGCCATTAGATGTTGCTGGACTTGAGACTGTGATTGGGTTAGGTCCTGCAAAGATAGCTAAATATGGAGAGCAGATACTGGATGTTTTGGTTGGTTGAATTGTAAATAATTTCGATAAGTATATCAATCTTCAACAGGAGTAATTGCGTATGTTGGAGGTGGCGTCTTAAGCACTGAGCATTGGAAGAGTATCTTTCCTGTTGTTTGATTACCCAAAAACACGAGCCAATAACCCTTTTTTATCTTCCTTCTGCAGATCTTGTATCAACTTCTTCTGCTTTTTTGTTAATTTATCGGGAACGTCCACAACAACTTCAACTAATTCGTCGCCTTTACCTGAACCTTGTAAGAATGGGATGCCGTGTCCTTGCATTCTAAAGAGGGTATTTGATTTTGTTCCTGCGGGGATTTTTAGTTTTGCTTTGCCTTCTAGTGTTGCCACTTCGAATTCCCCTCCAAGAGCTGCTAATGGAAAGGAAATTGACATTTTTAGATAGACATCGTCGCCTTGACGAGTAAACGTATCATGCTCTTTCTCATGCAATACAATATAGAGATCGCCAGACGCTCCGCCTTTTGCGCCTTCACCAGCACCAGAGACACGTAAGTTGGTGCCTTCTTCTGCACCGGGTGGGACTTTTACTGTTATTTTAGAAGAATCATGCACTAGGCCGGTGCCATCACAATGAACACACTCTTTTTTTATCCATTTGCCTTCGCCTCTACACTTGGGGCAGGCGCCTTGGGTTTGGAATAGACCGAAAGGTGTTCGTTGAGAACGTGTTACTCGTCCTTGGCCATTACAGTCTGGACAGGTTTCCAAACTATCTTCATCTTTTGCTCCGGAACCGGAACAATCTGAACAAGATACATTGCGAGGAATGGTTACTTCTTTCTCTACTCCAAAGGCTGCTTCTTCTAAAGAAATCTCCATATCAAATCTTAAATCAGAACCGCGTGCTTGTTGTCTTGAACGCTGTCTTCCGCCACCGCCCCCAAAGAACTGATCGAAAATATCTCCGAAGTCAAAAGAGGCGAAATCTGAGGCTTGTGTATTGCTGAAACCACCGAAGCCTGAGGATTGCTTGAATGCATCGGCATCTCCAAATTGATCGTACTTTTGACGCTTATCGTCGTCTCCTAGGACGGATGCAGCTTCATTGATCTCTTTGAAGGTCTCCTGTGCATGGTCTTCCTTATTAATGTCAGGATGGTACTTCTTAGCAAGCTTCTTGTAAGCCTTCTTGACTTCTTCTTTGGTTGCACTTTTAGCGACACCTAGTGTCTCGTAGTAGTCCTTAGTCATAGTATTCCAAGCTTAGGCTTACTTTTTATCCTTTTGCTTTTTTTCGTCAACGACTTCTGCATCTACGACTTTCTCGTCCTTCTTAGACTTCTTTTTCTTGTCATCTGCACCAGGAGCTTTTTTTGCTTGTTCTTCGGCTGCTTTCTGGTACATTTCCTCAGACATTTTCTGCATCTTTTCGTTAACTGTGTTCATCTTTGTTTTGATGGCAGCAAAGTCTTTTTCTTCAGGTTTTAGGAGTTCTTTTAGTTCCATGATTTCTCCTTTCACGATTCCAAGCTCCTTCTTGTCGGTTTTGCCGTCAAGCTGCTTGAACATCTGTTCTGAGGTGTGGACAAGAGCGTCTGCTTCGTTGACGGTGTCAATATTGCCTTTACGCTTCTTGTCTTCATCTGCATGTTCTTCTGCATCTTTCTTCATCTTTTCAACTTCTTCATCGGAAAGTTTCTGGGCTGCGGTGATTTCGATTTTTTGTTCCTTACCTGTGCCTTGGTCTTTTGCTGTTACATGCAAAATTCCTGATGCATCGATGTCGAAGGTTACCTCGATTTGGGGTACTCCTCTAACTGCAGGTGGAATGCCTACTAGATCGAATCTTCCTAGTGATTTGTTGTCAGCTGCCATTGGACGTTCGCCTTGTAACACATTAATAGTTACTGCTGGCTGATTGTCGGAAGCTGTTGAAAAGACTTGAGACTTTTTTGTAGGTACGGTGGTGTTTCTTGGAATTAATTCGGTCTTTACTCCACCTAGTGTTTCGATTCCTAGCGTTAACGGTGTAACGTCTAGTAACAGAATGTCTTTTACCTCCCCTGCAAGTACTCCTGCTTGAACGGAAGCTCCTTGAGCTACACATTCCATAGGGTCAACCCCTCTTTCTGCTGCTTTTCCGATAAAGTCTTCTACAACTTTTCGTACGATTGGCATACGAGTAGGTCCACCAACAAGAATAACCTTGTTGATTTCTGATGCCTTTAGCTTCGAATCTCTTAGTGCTTGTTTTAGGGGTGCTTCACACTTGTCGATAATGGGTTTAACCAGGCTATCTAATTTAGCTCTGTTAATGGTCATCTCAAAGTGTAGAGGTGTTCCTTCCTTTTCTGTAAGGAACGGAATGTTGATTCCCGTTTCTGTAGTTGTTGAAAGCTCGATCTTTGCTTTTTCGGCTGATTCTCTTAGCCTCTGCATAGCGGTTTCATCTCCACTTAGGTCAAGGTCATTTTTCTTTCTGAATTCCTCAAGAAGGTAATCCATAATGGCATTATCCATATCGGTTCCACCTAACTGAGTATCGCCGGAGGTTGATTTTACTTCGAAGACTCCTTCTGAAAAGTCCATTACGGTAACGTCAAGTGTTCCGCCTCCAAGATCGAAGACAAGAATCTTCATCTCCTGGTCAACTTTATCGAGACCAAATGCTAGACAGGCTGCTGTCGGTTCGTTTACAATTCTTACTACTTCAAGACCTGCAATGGTACCGGCATCTTTAGTTGCTTGTCTTTGATTATCGTCAAAGTAGGCTGGACAGGTGATCACTGCTTTGGTAATAGTTTCTCCTACGAATTCTTCTGCGTCCTTCTTGATTTTTTGCAGAATAAATGCAGAGATTTGCTGAGGCGTGTATTCTTTACCCTCAATGTTGTATTTGAAATCAGTTCCCATCTTTCGCTTTGCAGCGATAATGGTGTTCTTTGCGTTTGAGACTGCTTGTCTGCGAGCTGGTTCTCCTACTAAGAGTCCATCTTTTCCAAATGCGACGACACTAGGAAATGCTTTCCCATATTGGGTTGCTCCTTCTGCTGAAGGTATGATGGTAGGTTTACCCGCTTGCAGAACTGCAGCTGCTGAGTTTGAGGTACCTAAATCTATACCGATAATCTTTTCTTTCTTCATCTTTGCTTCTGTTTTATCTTCTGTTTTTGTTTCTGTCATACTTCATCACCTTCGTTTTTTTCGTTTATTTTGTATTTTTTTTTGGCAACACTTTTTTGTGTTGTTGGTTTTTTGGCAACACTTTTTTGTGTTGTTGGTTTTTTGGACAACTGTTGTTGTTGTTTTTTGGACAACAGTTGTTGTTGCTTCTCTCTCACCAGCACCCACCCCGAGGCACGGCGGGATTATGAGTTCTTTGAACTCATCCGCCTCATTTGGCGTCGGGGTCGGTGCTGGTGGAGGTGTTGTCTGTTTGTCTTATTATCTTAACTGATATAGCTCGGGGTTTCGATTTTTTCCTTTTTGTTGATTTTTGCAGCTTCCTTCTTGCTTTTCATTTCAAGAACCTTGAGAGCTGAGGGTTTTTCTATTTTGCCGAACTCTTTTTCGTACTTTTTTAGTACGGTGCCTAGGAGTTCATAGACTCTTTTGGCGTGATAGGGATCCACTAGGATTACGTTGTGCTTCATGTAGATTGATGCTTGGTTGTTGCTTCTAGGATCTACTCTTGGTGTTACGCTCTTGAAATCTAGGACAAATTGTAGCGGGTTGAAGTTAATGCTTAGTTCGTGTGCGTAAAATGCGTCGCCATCGTTAATGTTCATATTGATTTTTTCATTTGCCACTATTTTTCACCCTCTTCTTTCTTTTTTGCAACTTTTACTTTTGCATGTCTCAACACACGTTCATTTAGCATATAGCCCGATTGCAATTCTTTTGTGATGGTGTGATCGGGTTTGTCTGATTCTTCGGTCATGAGGACGTCATGGAGGTGTGGATCTACTTCTTTTCCGAGCGCTTCCATTTTTTTAAGGCCCTCATGCTCAAGTGTGGTTACGAACTGTGAGATGACGAGTTCCATGCCTTTAACGAAGTTTTCTGAATCTTCTTTGTGCTGAACGGCAAGGTCGAATGAATCTAGGATCGGAAGGAGTTTTTCAATCATGTCTGCTTTTGCGTATTTTAAGAAATCTGCCTGTTGCTTGGCGACATATTTCTTGTGATTTTCGAATTCTGCCTGCAGATGCTGGATATCGCTGGTTAATTCTGTTATTTTGAGATCTTTTGGATCTTTTACTTCGCAGATTTGTGGCTTCTTTACTTTTGCTTCTTTCTTTGTCATTTTGATAACCTCTTTAGTTGACTTAAAGTCAACAGAATCTTAATAACCTCAACCTGTTTATAAATATATGTGTTCTGTAGAATATATATCTGCAAAAGATTTATAACTATGCATGTATTGTGAGAGGTTATGGTTATTATTCATCAGCGCATCACCATCATCCGGAAGAGTAAACCCGTTGAGCAAAACGTCAACGAGGAGCTGTTGTGGCTAGGGGATGCGTTAGGTTTATTTTCTATGCGTGACAGAGACAAGAGTTGCTTTCGTGTTTTTATAGAATTGCTTAAAGCCGCTAAATTAAAGCGACCGTTAAGCTCAGATGAGATTGCTTTGCGGCTCGATTTAACGCGAGGAACGGCTGTTCACCATATTAATCGGCTTATGTGTAGTGGAATAGTAGTACATGAAGGAAAGAAATATTTATTAAGGGTTAGTACTTTAAGCGCTTTGGTCAGGGAAGTTCAGAAGGATTTGGCAAGAACGTTTGATGATCTTGCGGAAATTGCTAGTGAAATTGACCAACGGTTAGGGTTATGAAAAGAATTTTACTATTGATGATGTTGGTGATGGTGCCTGTTGTTATGGGCGAGATACTCATCGATACGACTTATGAGGATGTTTTTTTGGGTGATGCACTTGCACTAAAAGTTGTTCTTACTCCGGATAACTCCTATACTACCATTTTCGGTGCTACGTTGGAGTGTAGTTCTGGTTCATTACCTTATTTTTCTAAACCTGTTAGTCTTACTGAAGGTAAATCATTAACTATTCGTGTTCCTGAGGTACAGGCGTATCTGACTGGAGATTGTTCTATAGTTGCTGCGTTATCCCGTCTTAATGGAGAAGAAATTGAGCGGGAGAGTAGTAATTCTTTTTCGGTAGGAAGTGTTCTGGAGCTTGAAGCTACACTAGATAAAGATGTGCTTCAACCAGGAGATGCGGTTACGTTAAAAGGCAAGGTTACTCGGGGGAGTGAGGTTGTGAATGGGATTTCCCTTACTATTACGTTTCAGGAGACTCGGCAAGAGATTTCATTATCCTCGGGAACCTTTAGTGAAACGATTACTATCGGTGAGACTGCTCAATCTGGAAAACATGGTGTTGTCGTAAATGCACATGATTCATTTGGTAACATTGCGGAAACTCGTCTTGATCTGATTGTGGAGGCTGTAGCCACTGAAGTTAAGCATTCTGCTACTAGTCTTTCTGCAAGTCCAGGTGATACCTTAAGTATATTTGTATTGTTGCTCGATCAGGCTGGAGTATTACTTCAAAAAGATCTTACAGTACGATTGTTTAGGGAACGTTTTTTGCGTGATGATGTTATTCTTTTCTCGAAGGTTGTTTCAGCAGACAGCACGTTTGATTTTGATTTTGATACTACCATTCCTCCGGGTGAATACTTACTGGAAAGTTCTTTTGAGAATCTTAAGGATGTAGATTTTTTTGTTGTAGAGGAGGTTTCCTCATTTGAGAGTAATTTTGAAGGTAAGATTTTAACATTGACGAATACGGGAAATGTTGCTTATGAAAATGAGGTTTCTATTACCTTGGTGTCTTCCGAGGGTGTGTTCGTGATTAAGGAGAAATTGAAACTTGATATTAATGAACAGAAAATTATTGATTTATCTGAGGAGGCTCCTAGCGGCAATTATGAAGCTGTGATTACGGATGAGCCGATTAGTGATGAGGATGCTGAAAGCTTGGTGCAGGAGCGACAGGATGGGAATAGTATTACTGGAATGTCTGTTGCTCTAGGAGATGGACAGCAGGAACTTGTTGCGAGTGCTGTTGATGTTGATTATGGTAAACGAGGAGTTTTGCAGAAGATTGGGGATACTACTTCGTCCTTCTTTTCACCTGAGGGATTTTCATTTAAACCGTATCTGTACGTTATTCTAGGTATTGGACTTATATTCTTGTTGCAGCGCTATTTAAAGAGAAAGCCAGCTAGCAAGCATATCTCTCCTGATCAGATAGAAAAACAGATCAAACATCATGGTGTTGACTCTGCGGATCAGGAATAAACTATGTTCTGGCACCTTCGAAATCTTACAGGCATTTAGAAATTCTGACATTTCCCGAGGGGACAACCCCTTTGTTAGTATAATTCCGTATTTACAAGAATTTCTACCTGATGATGCCAGCACCTATTGTAAAAAAATTCCGAATTATCCCCACCCTAAAGGGCGGGGCTTTACCATTCGGAATTTTAGACTCAAAAGT